>CAYQBQ010000028.1:0-1147 GCA_964415805.1 uncultured Clostridium sp. | reverse complement strand
GCACCATGAAACAGATCAAGGAGGCAAGCTATGAGCATCTGACGGCACAATATTCCTTGATTAAGGCTTATATCAACAGTCTTTCTGCTACGGACAGGAAGATACAGAAGAACAGGGAGCTCATCAAGTCTACAAAGGAGATATACGAGCAGATGAAGCGTCTGCAGGCAGACACAGGAAAGATGCAGCTCAACGTGGGTAATTATCCGCAGCTGGGCGGCATGGTGTCGACGCTGGGCATGGCGACTATCGGTATCGGTTCTTGGGCTGCCGCTGGTATGGCAGCCGTCGGTGTTATCAAGAATAATATAGAGACGGCAAAGGAGTATGAGAAAAGCCTGTCGGGTCTTGCAGCCATCCTCGGAACGACGAAGGATAATGTGGGTGAGTTGTCAGAGCAGGCTTTGCATCTGGGTAGTACGACGGTGTTCACGGCAAGTGAGGTCGTACAGTTGCAGACTGAGCTGGCGAAGTTAGGTTACTCCACGCAGGATATCCTCAATATGGCTCCGTCAGTCCTTGACTTTGCACAGGCTACAGGCAGCAGCCTTGCCGATGCTGCGAGCCTTACTGGTGCGGCATTGCGTATGTTTGAGAAGGACACGACAAACGCACAGGAGTTCACGGACAAGATGACGGCAGCCACCACAAAGTCGGCTCTTTCGTTCTCTTACCTGCAGAATGCTATGAGTACGGTGTCTCCTGTTGCCAATTCCTTCGGATTCAAGATTGAGGAGGTACTTGCATTACTGGGTCAGCTTGCCAATGCAGGTTTCGACGCATCGAGTGCGGCTACGGCTACTCGTAACATATTGTTGAACCTTGCCGATGCCAACGGTGACCTCGCAAAGTCTTTGGGGCAACCTGTGAACAACCTTGACGACCTTATAGCAGGATTGAACAAGCTGAAAGAGCGTGGCATTGATTTGGGAGAGGCTCTGGAGTTGACAGATAAACGAAGCGTGGCAGCGTTCAACACGTTCCTCGCTGGTACTGACAATGTCATCAAGTTACGTGACGAGCTGAACAATGCGAACGGTGCAGCAAGACAGATGGCTGGAACGATGGGTGACAACCTAGACGGAGCGTTGACAAGCCTGTCATCTGCATGGGAGGGTTTCAACCTGCACCTGAACGACAGCAATGG
>CAYQBQ010000027.1:1661-11136 GCA_964415805.1 uncultured Clostridium sp. | reverse complement strand
TCTTATTAATGCACAAGAAAAACTTAAAGCCGAGCCAACAGAAAAGAATAAAAAGAAATCTGATAAGAAAGGCAAGACTTCAAAATACGCCTAGTAGTCCATGAATATATGAAGCTTTTGGTGATTCAATATAAGGTCATTGATTACCAATATTTCATGGACGAACTGCAATATTATGAATTGACGTATCTTTTAGAGAATTGTCAGTTTTCTTATAAAGATGAATGGGAGCAGACAAGATATTTAATGCTTTGTGCAACTGCACCATACAGTAAAGAGAAATATGATTCAATGGAAGATTACTTCCGATTGCCAACAGATCCTAAAAAGACTGAAACACATAAAACAGATATCAGTAATGATGAGATTAAGAAAATGCGTGAAATGAGTGCATATTTTGAGAAGAATGTTATTGGTAAAAAAGATGCGACAAGAGAACTTACTCAAGCTGAAATACAAAATATGATGAAAAGCGGTAGCCATTAGTTTGGTTATCGCTTTTTGCTTAATAAATAAGCTAAAGATACGTTTGTTCATATGGCAAAAAACAATGCGGCTACGATAAAAATTGGAGCTGATACAATCGAAATAACCAATCTTAGAAAAGAGTTCAAGCAGGCTAAAGCAGATGCCTTGAATCTCGGTCATGCATTTAATTCATTAACAGATGCACAGAAGAATTCCGATATAGGAAAGAAACTTGCAAAAGATATGACTGATGCTATTAAGAAAGCCGGTGATTTAAAGGACCAGATGAGCGACCTTCAAGCTGAGATTAATTATTTTGCTTCTGATACAGCTATATTTGATTCATTGAAGGAAGGTGCGCAATTATTCGGTCAGGGCTTATCTGTAGCAGCAAGTGCAGCAGGTTACTTTGCAGATAATGAAAAAGATGCAATGAGAATGATGAACCTTGCAACAGGTATTCAAGGTGCATTTAATACTGCTATCACTGTCGGTAATATGTTACAGAAGCAGAGTGCAACCATGATGGGTATTGCTAAGATACAGGAATTGGCTGCCGCTGCTGCAAAGAATGTGCATACCGGTGCCACCATTGCAGGTACTATTGCACAGAAAGCCTTTAATACCGTTGCTAAAGCAAATCCTTATGTTTTACTTGCAAGTGTTATACTCGGTGCTGCTGCAGCTATATATGGTTTTGTTTCTGCAACAGATGATTCAACAGAAGCTGAAAAGAAGAATATAGCAGCTGGTAAACAGATGAAATCTGTATCTGAACAGGTTACAGAATCATTCAGCAAGCATCTTGCACAAGAAACAGTTAATCTTGTCGGTAAGTATTTACAGTTACAGGATGCATGGAAGAACTGTGCTACTGTACATCAGCAGAACCAGTTCATTAAGGATAATGCAAAGGCATTTGAAGAGCTCAATCTTAAAGTTAATGACGTTGGAGATGCTGAAAATGTTTTCGTTAACAATTCTGACAGTGTACTTAAAGCATTGAATAAGCGTGCAGAAGCTGCTGCAACTGCTGCTGTACAGATGGAATTGTATGAAAAGGCAATCCGTGCAGAATTAGAGGTTAAGGATATTAATAAGAGTGTTACTGATCGCATTCATAATATTCAGAAACAAAGAGCAAGAGCTCATGGTAATAAAACTTATCAGGGTGACGGAAAGACTTATCGTTCTACCGGTGCATATACACAGCAGCGTGAAAGAGAAGCAAAAGAAGCACGTGCAAAAGCAAAAGAACTTGGTAAGCAAAGAGCTAAAGCAGAACAGGAAGGATATGATGCAGCTCGTAAATCAGGTGCTTTCGGATATAATAAACACCATAGTAAGGGTGGAAAGACTGGTGGAAAGACTGATAAAAAGACCACACCTCCACCACCAACAGGTTCAATTGAGGCATTAGAGAAGAAAATATCTGATTTACAGAAAGAACGTAAATTACTTTCAGATCCTGTTAAGATTTCTCTTAAGGATGATGAAATAATAAAGGCACAGGAAAAACTTGATAATCTTCTTTTGACAGCAAATAAAGCATCTTACGATCGCAAGTTTGGTAAATTTGTGTTACCTAAAGTAGAGGTCGGTAAAGATTTAATACAAAATCCATTAAAGAATCCGTTTGAAGATATTAAAGCTCCGCAATTGGATGGTAATGTTTTTGAAAAGGTTAGAGAGCAGCAAGAGAAGGAAATCGATAAGATGATTGATAAATGGTCATACTTTGCGCAGGCTGGAACGGATGCTTTAAATTCTCTTGGTAGAAGTTCAATGCTTGGTAATCTTTTAGGTCAGTTGGTTGACCTTTCACATTTCCTTGGTGATTCTAATGCACAGATGATGGCATATGGTCAGACTCTTAATACCACACAGAAAGCTTCAATGGCTACCGGTGCCGGGTTAAGTGTATTGGGACAAACTTTACAGCATATGGGTGCAGATGGTGCAACTGCAAAGGCTGGTGCTGTGCTTGGAGCTATCGGTCAGATTATCTTAGGTTTCGCTACTGCATCTGCTCAGGCTGCTAAACAGGGTCCATGGGCATGGATTGCCGCTACTGTTGCTGGTTTGTCTACCGTTGTTACAACTGTTGCACAGATTAAAGGTATGGCAACTGGTGGTATTGTTCAGGGACCTACAAGTCAGGGTGATAAGATCCTTACCAGACTTAATTCGGGTGAGATGGTTCTCAATCAAAGCCAGCAAGCAAGAATGTTCAGATTGTTAAATGGAGAATTACAACCAACAATAGGTGTAGGAGGATTGATACTTGAAAGTAAGGTTAGAGGCAGTGATATTGTCTTAGCTCTTAAAAACTATAACGGTATCAGCTCAAAGTCTGGACGAAACATAAATAAATTTTTCCAGTAAATAAGATATGAGATTACAAGGAAGTTTTAAGGACAGAGATAACAAGGTTATTGAAGTCATAATTAATAATCCAGAAGCCGGTGATGGTACTATCATCATCGGTGATTCTGAAACAAAAAATGTGTTCTTCAGTGCAGATCCGCTTGAAGTAGAAACTAACTGTGACAGTACATTTGAACCTATTCTCACAAAGTCAGGAAAGCTTACACTTTTGACTAAAATCTATTTAGGTGATATACTTTGGGCAGCTAATTTCAATACCGTTACTATCACTATTAATAAAGATAATACCTGCGTGTTCTATGGATATGTCATACCATCAAGTTACAGTCAGTCATATGCTTATAAATATGAAGAATTAACGGTTAACTTTACTGATTGTCTTTCAACACTTCAGTACAAGCATCTGAGTGACGGTATCGGTAATACATGGGAAAGTGAGAAGGCTAATTCAACAGCAAAGTCATTCATGACATATCTTCAGCAGTTCATCACTGAAGGAGAAATTGTTTACGATGGGTCAAAGAAGATCGACAATAAAAGTGCCCTTGATGCTATAGGACTAGGCGAAACTGTATTCTTGGGTGATAATCCAGATTCAGAAATGACAGCAGAAGATATTGTAAAAGAAATCTTACAGTATCTCAACCTTCATATTATACAGGAAGGTAGACAGTTCCATATATTCGACTGGAATACCGTTAAAAATGGTACTGTTGTTCCTGTTACCATGAATATGGCAAGTTCAGATTCAACTGAAATATCAACTGATGAGGTTTATAATCAGATTAGGGTAAAGTGTGAGACAATGCCTATTGAGACACTTGCTGAAAGTCCAATGGACAGTGGTACAACAAATTCACTTTATTATAATAAGCAGAAATTTTGTACAGAATATGTTGCACTCGGTGAAGGTAAAAGTGCTCATGATGCATTCTCTGCAATGCTTAATAATCAGCCTTATATAAATTCAGATTATGTAGCTGGTGAAGCATTCTGGCAGAATGACTGGTATTTACAGAGCATATATAATAGCAACTGGTCTTTTAATATACCTAACAGTGTATTTGAAAGTGACAGCAGTAATATCTATATCAATCAGTATAAAGTCGCTGATTATTTAAAATGGCATGATTACACTGCAGCCATGTTTAAAATGGGTTATACTCAGACAAAGAATAAAGTTATCGATAATAATGTTACTGGAGCTGTTTCAACAAACTCTTATATCTATATCAGTATAAATGGTCAAAACCGAAATGATCCTAATGAGACTAAATTACATGCGTTGAATTCGGCACCATTGATGAGATATACTGGTTCAGGTGGTGCCAGTGCATTCTCACCTGTTGATAAAGGTACAAAGAATTATATAGTATTCAGTGGTAAAATTAAATTACAACCGAACACTTTATATTCACCGACAAGTGTATCAGGAAACACTGTAGTTGTAGATTCCGGTCCCGGACATGGTACAGTTCCTTATTATACATCAAAGAATGATGATGGATGCTTATATACACGTAGATACTGGCAAGCCAAATATCCTAAAGATGAACCTACTACAAATTTACAGCCAGCTCCATTAGCAAGTTTACAGCCTTATATGGATGATAATGATTATAAAGGTGGAACTTTCCAATGGGAAGATCATGATCAGCAGCTTGTGTATGATAATCCAGAACATAAAGATGGTATATATGTTTTACAGGTTTTGGAATGTCGATTAAAGATTGGTGATTACTATTGTGTCGAAACTTATGATTCAAACGGTTTTCCTAAATTTGAATGGTTGACATATGATGAATGTCCTACCTTAACTGATGATTATGGTAATACATATAAAAAGAACACATTCCAGTTAGGACCAAACCCTGCAATCGGTGATCAGTTGCTTAATAAAGAATGGGATCTGGCAAATACGGTAGATAATACCATGAATATCGAAGCAACAGGTACAGCTATTCCTGTTCCATATATGCCACAAATATCAGGTGACGTAACATTTGAGATAATCGCACCTGTTAATCTACAATGGTCTCAATATGTTTATAGACACGGATCATTCTGGAGAGGTAGTAAAGATGGTATGACTACTATACCATTACTTAGATATGTCGATAATATCATTATCAAGGATTTCACTTGTAAGATATACAGTGATAATGGTCAGCGTGTTGTAATGCAGGATAAAGACCTTATATATGCATCTGATGAGGTACACCAGTTCATTAAGAAGAAGGATGATATTACATTCAAAATCAATACAGCTTTGACCACTTCTGAAGCAGCTGAGAAGCAAGTTAACAATACTGTGAACTATTCTACAGCAATGGCAATGGATGGTGTAACACCTATAACAGTAATTAAAGATACAACAACCAATCAGACTGATAAACCTGAAAGACTGTATGTTGATGCATATTACAAGGAATATTCAAAACCTAAGATTATTGTAGAGACTGATGTACATGATTCAGCTTATATCGATGCATTCAATACTTATACCTTTAATTATTTCGGTGGTAAGAAATTCTACCCAATGGCATTAAGATATAATTACGGTTCAGGTACAGTACATATGAAATTAAAAGAGGCTTAGCGGCCTCTTTTTTTTATCCACAATAAATATCAAAATATAGTTTTTAATCGATGATATCTATTAAGTTAATCCCTGTTGATAAGAAAAATGCTGGGTCAGATAACGCTGTAACACGAAATACTGTAACACGAAACGATAACACCGAGACTTATATTCCGAAGGACATTGATTTGGATACGCTGAAGATAGGTTCTGCTTATTTGTGCTATGATAAAAATGCAAATGCCTTGAAGGTGTATGGTGCTAATGACGGATCAATGAACCTGTATGCTTTGGGAGACGTAGCGGCATTAGGACAGAGCAGTATGCAAGGCGGTGGCGGTGGAACATCGTATAACAGACTGGACAGTTGGGCTTCTTATGATGCGAATAAGGCTGGTTGGGTGTTGTCAGCTGGACTTGGTAAGAATCTTGATGGACGTGTAGCATCTTTAGAGAACGGACAGATAGAGGGTGTTGCAACTCAAGAATGGGTGCAAAATCAAGGCTACTTAACTGAGTTGTCGGCTGCTACTACTAATGCTTTAGGTGCAATCAAGATTGGTTATAGCGCCAATAACAAGAATTATCCTGTGAAGCTTGACAACAACAACAGAGCTTATGTCAGTGTACCATGGAGTGACACATCTTATGGTGTGTTCGGTGTATCTGCTAATGGTCTTATGCCAATGGCGAGTGCATCTAATAAGACTACAGCAGAGACGGCAGTAGGTAACTACTACTTGTGTGCTGATGGTAAATTTCGTCAGTTGCCAGCTAATGCTTTCAATGACACTTGGAGACCTCTTGGCACGGGTGCTAATAATGCTTGTGCGGGTAATGATGCTCGTCTGAGTAATGCACGACCTGCAAGCGATGTGTCAGCATGGGCTAAGGCATCAACAAAGCCAAGCTATACTCTTGATGAAGTTACAGATGGATCAACAAGAAAGTTGAGTAATTATGTTACTGCTATAGGAGTGAGCGGAAACACACTGACTTGGAGTAAAAATGGTGTGGCTCAGACTGCTATTACTGTGCCTTTTGCTACGAATGCAACAACAGCAACAAAACTTGGAACAGATGAAGGTAGTAATATAAAACCTGTATATTTCAGTGGTGGAAAACCTGTTGAGTGTAATTATCAGTTTGGCAATAACAAAGGGAACGCAGCTGTATCAAATGGAACATTGTGCGCTAGTTTGAATGCAGACCTGCTTGACGGACATGACGGCTCGTATTATGCCAAGGTTGCTGATGTGTCTACTCTGCAAGGATATTTTACAAATGGTGTAGCGAATAAGGCTAAAGTTCTGAATACGGCTCATACTATATGGGGTCAGAGTTTCAATGGTAGTGCTAATGTAAGCGGTGCAATGACTGGTGTTACAAGTATGGATGGATTGATATATTTCGATACCACTAATAATTATATCGGAATAGGCAATACAAGTCCTAATTACAAGCTGGACGTGACTGGTGTGATACATTCAACAGCAGGTATGTTCTCTGATGATTATGTGTCTGCATTAGGACAGAATACATCATCAGATGAAAGACTGAAAGACATAAAGGGTGATATTGACTTATCTGTAGGACTATATGCTAATGCACCGTCTAAGCTGTTTGAATGGAAGGACAATAAGGCTTTAGGAACACAAGTTGGTACTATCGCTCAGTATTGGGAGAAAGAATTGCCACAAGTGGTACATGATAGAGGTGATGGATATCTGTCAATGCAATACGATGTGACAGCATTGTTAGGTACAATAACAATAGCTAAGAAGGTTGTTGAACAAGAAGATAGAATTAATGAACTTGAAGAGACGATCGAGAAACTAAGAAATGAAATAGACATGATGAAGAAAGGATAAGATTATGGCTAACAGTAATGGAATAATAACAGCGCCTGTGAGTATGTATGATGTGCAACAGGTATTAGGTGAGAGTTCTACTGACCTCGCCACTCTGTGCTTGTCTAACAATATCAATATGTGGTCTAAGTATAAGCCTGTAGTTCTCAACACAATAGGACATAACGATGCAAATTGGTGGAAAGGAACTTTCGGTAATTGTGGTATACGCATGGTAAACATACGGAGAACAAATAGAGCAGATAGACCTTCGCTTTATACCAACGACCAAAAGACTGGTTGGAAATACGAAAAACCAATGGGAGGAATCAATTCGCCATACAGACTTGCTGATTTTGTGGGCTACAACCATTATGCAATACCGCCTGTAAGTGATTTCGGAGGAACGACAACTATATTTAAAGGAGATACATGTTCATTCTCTATTGGATATAATGCTGGTGGTAATTCTTCTCTTGCCCTTACTGATATTACGGCATTAGGTACAGATTTCGCAGATATGTATTTCGGTGTATTAGTAAAAGGAAGAGAAACCTTGTGCTTAACGGCTGATTCGACATTAGGAGATGGTGACAGCTATGTAAGTTTTAATAGCAACAACTTGTCTGGTGATAACTATATGGTTTATCCGTTCTTGGCAGCTTCTCCAATTACTATTGGTTCAGCAGAGTCAATAAACGAATATTATTCTCTACCTACAATAAGCCCTGTTAAGATGGATGTATATATGAGCGAAATATCATTTATATCAACAACATCATACGAACATGGTATGCTCAGAATGCGAATAACAATCAAAAACTTAACAACAAATCCATATACTATTAGTAAACTTGTTGCTGTTGCTCAGAATAAGAGCTATACTCCAACTCCATATTATGCAGGAGACGTAGAGCAAATAGTATTTGATACACCAATGTCTATTCCTGCTCAAGAAACGTATTCTACAACTGTAAGCTTAAAAGGATGGTCTTGTGAAAATGAAGAAAGAAAAATGTATTGTTACGCATGGCTTAAACATAATGGAGAAATAGAAAATACACTTCCTCTTGAAGCGGTCGATGTAGATGTAGATGAAGATGTAAATTAATTATTAATAAAAAAAGAGCAGCTTTTAAAGGTTGTTCTTTTTTTATTTTAATAAATATAGTGTAAAAAAATTTGATTAAATTAACTTTAAATGGAAAATAATAAGTTAGAAATTATTTCAAGTAATCTTCAGGGTATAGTTGATGCTGTTCTTAGCTGGTTCAAAGGCATCAAACACTTGACTTATGACCAAATCTATAAAGCTATTGTAGCAGCGGTTCTTTGTTTTTTGTTATATTTCGTAGCCACAAATTCTGACCAACTGCATAATTATACAGTACAGTTATTCTTCGGGCTCCTTGGTGTTGTCGGTGTTTTATCAATAATTCATCTGATTACTGACAATAAAAGAAAAGTAAAACAGAAGATAAAGGATCACGAAGAGATAATAAAGTACATGGACAAAGAGGAAGAGAAGACCATTGATCAGAAACATGAAATCAACGATAAACTTGATGCTGTATTACAGAAAGCTCTCTACAGAATGAAATGCTCTCGTATCATGGTACATGCTCTTCATAACGGCAGTAAATCATTCTCCGGACTACCTTTTGTTAAATTCAGCTGTATTAAGGAGGTTATAAATCAGGATATACCAAAATATGACTTCTGTGCAGATTCATATCAATCACAGTTATTGAGCTTATATAAATTTCCATCATTATTACAAAAGAATAAAACAATGAAATACAGTCTGGATGAAATGAAAGATATAGATTTCAAATATTATGCTGATATGCTCATAACCAAAGACAAGTACAATATAGCACAGATAATCACAAATGAATTTGACAGACCAATCGGATATGTCACTATAGCATGGCATGAAAAGAAAGATATGGCTGAACAATCTATTATCGATGAAGAGCTGAATAATGTGTGTTCATTAGCTAAAGCTTACCTAATAGTACAATAAAATTAAGTCAGACTATTCATCTCGAACGGCCTGACTTTCTGACTTTATGACTTTTAATCAAACAAATAATCAAATCTAAAAGCTGTTCCTTAGCAGCATTCAAATTTATTAATTATATAACTGATGAATAAAAAATACTGATTATATTATGGATAACACTGC
>CAYQBQ010000027.1:0-1651 GCA_964415805.1 uncultured Clostridium sp. | reverse complement strand
ATCTCATATACCATAATGTATAGGAGTTGTAAGGCTGTCTAATTAATTTTAGGCAGCCTTTGACGTTAATGCAAACTAAAAGACTAAAATCATTGCTTATGTTAAAACAAAAACAACCTTTTTACTCTTTCCTGTTGATGTTTTACTTAATTCAATTGATAATATAAGTGAAATGTTAAAGGAAGAAAAATATAACCTGGTCCATCAGTATATTAAGAAAATTGACGTACAGTATACAGATGAGTCAAAGAGAGATAAAATAGTCACCATATGGATGACAGATGGTTCTGTAAAGACATATATAAAAGAATATCGAAAGGATAAACTTACAGAAATATAAATATCATATGAATATGAATAAGATTAGACCTAGAAATAAAATGCATTTTGATCTGCTGGATGATATTGATTCAACAGATTTCAATATAGAAATAAATTTGAAGCCAAAATATGCGAACCTGTTCAAGACTGAAGAAAAACTTGAGACTATATTATATTCAAGTAATAAAAAAGAGAAAGACCAGGAATCTCTGTGGTAATAAAAAAACCGGTGAACCAAATGATCCACCGGAAAAAAAATAATTATATTTATAATATGAAACAATAAGAAACAATAAACTATTTTCTCAAACAGCTTAACATATTATTTATCATCATTTTCAGAAGTTCCTCATAAATTTAATCTGTTTTTAATATTTTTTTTAATCTGTTTTTAATAATTATGAAAAATATGAACAACGTGTACATTATCACAATAAAGATTAAATGTTTGAAATACCAAGGTTTTTCAGTTTTAACTACTATACGGTCTTTATAAACGGTCTTTACATGTACAGAATCTCGTTTGGAGCTGTTTAATTGGCCTGTATCGCGTTGTTTATAGATTTGCTTGTATTTTACTGTCTCTAAGAAAACAGTGTCACCACGGAGATATTTTGTCGTATATATACTGTCATGTACATAAATGGAATCGAAATGGTTTTTAATGACTGAATCTGTTCTGTTCACTGTCAGTGTATCATGGATATATTCAGTCTGCATGTTTTTAGTAGTATGACATGAACAAAGCATTAAAATACCTATAAATAAGAGCTTTTTCATTTGATATGCAGTACCTGATTATTTTTAACTGAATTGTTAGGATGATTAACTGATACATGTACCCAATTATAATTATATTCGTCTATAATCTGACGACATTTAATCTTATTATCCTTAGCCATCTTAACTATCAGATCAAACAGTTCTTTATTATCCTTAGGTGTATCAGACTTCGAATGTATATCAGCTGCTGATCCAAAACAGTGATCTGAATTAATAGCACCTTTAACAGCTGTATTCAACTTTTTACACCGGTAACCTGAAGATATAACAATTGGTCTGGCATAAACCTTACGAACTGGTTCTAATATCTGAGTAACCAGATTATAAATGTTTTTACGTGACTGTTCATCAGGTGTATTATCTATACCTTTTGATTTAGCTGTTTTAGATTCGATAAACTCATCATAACTGAAATGTTCACTGATTTTGTAACTCATAACTTAATAATGTTTTTATATTTATTGTTTAAAGCTGTTTAAAGCTCCTGTATCGCTTTAAAATACCAAATGTTTATAATTTATAGGTTTAAGTAGTTTTAAAGCCATAC
>CAYQBQ010000026.1:0-11274 GCA_964415805.1 uncultured Clostridium sp. | reverse complement strand
AAATTATGGCTATTATCATGTGGAGAAATATGGAAAGATGGTTATGATAAGTTAAATACAAATTCAAGAGGATATTCAAGAAATACAGAAGGAAATCAATATAAATATTATAAATTAGGAAATCTAGTATGGAATTCTGAAATTGATTATACAAAAAAACCAAGTATAAGTAAATCAATTTATTGGTGGTTACGTTCACCTTATTATGATTCTGATACTGGTTTCTGCTTTGTGGATTTTGGTGGAGATTGCTATCGTAATCCTTCAAACTCTCAAGCTGGGGTTGCTCCCGGCTTTTCAATCTAAAATTTTATGTTGATAAAACAGAAAATAGTACACATTTACTATAGTTTGTCTTGAAATAACAAAATCATACATTGGAAAAAGTTGAGTTACCAAAGTTATATATAAATCATGAATATGAATATAAAAATAGGAGCAGGTGAGTTATTGAAAAGTACCTGTTCTTTATGATATAATCAAAACAATTGTTAAGAAGTTGTAGGTGAAAAAACATGAATTTAAATGATATAAAGTGTTCACAAGATGTATATCAATTTATTGATGATAATATAGAATATGGTTGGATTGATATTAATGGAAACAAACACTTGAATACAATGAAGGAATTTCGTAGAATTTATAGAACAATGTCAATAGATGAAATACTTAAATATAAAATAGGAACATGCATTGAACAAGTAAATTTAATGCACTACTTATTAAATAAAATTAATATAAAAAATAAAATGTATTGTTGTAGAATATTTGAGCCAGATGATTATGGCAATTTAGATGAGGAAGAACATATGCATTGTTTTATATTATTTTATGAAAATGACAAGGTTTATCATATGGAACATCCTAACTTTAATAAAAAAGGAATTTATGAGTATAATTCCGAAGATGAAGCAGTAAATACAATAGTAAATTATTATATAAAATTAAGAGGAGGAAAAGATAGTCCTACAAAAGAATTTTTTGAAATTCCAATTGGAGTTAGTTTTAGAGATTTTAATAAGTATATTAATCATGTATAAATTTTATAGTTCTTTAGTATAAAGGGTTGATATGAAAAGTTAAAAAATATTGATAAAACCTAAAAAATGATTATAAAAATTATCATCTGAACCATGGATATGTGATAGAGTTTATACAAAAATAATAAATAAAATGAAAAAAGATGGAATTATTGCAAATAATCAATAGTAAAACAAGGAGAACTTTATGAATAACCAAAAAAATTTACAATATGAAATAATATATTCAAAAATAAAAAATGTTTATATTCAAATAAAAGATGGAAAAGTTGTAATAAAAGCACCAAAAAGAATATCAAAAAAAGAGCTGAATAGAATAATAGAACAAAAAACAGATTGGATTCAAAAAAGTTTAGAAAAAGAAAAGAAAAAATCAGAAAGAAGCCCACTATATACACAAGAACAGTTCAAACAAATAGTAGAAAAAAATGCAAATGAATTAATAAAAATAACAGGATTAATTCCAAATAAAATAAGAATAAGGGATATAAAATATGCATGGGGAAGTTGTTCATGTAATAAAAATATAACAATCAATAACAAACTAATATCATATAGTGAAAATGCAATAAAATATGTTATATTACATGAACTATGCCACTTAAGATATATGAATCATTCAAAAGAATTTTGGAATTTAGTCCAAAGATATATGCCAGAATATAAAGAAGTAAAAAAAGAATTTAGATAACGATTTCTAAACCAGAATTAAAGCCTAAGTTAGAAAAAACAATTTTATCCTTTTCTCTTATTTCAACGTTTATTTTAGAAGAAATACTTTCAAGTTTTTCTTTTTTCATTTTTCCTTTAGAAGGAGCCAAAAGAAAGTTGCTATTTTCAGACAAAGAAGAAACAGTAAGTAATTTATTTCCTTGTTTAATTTCAATGTTAATAGAATCATTACTGATATCATATTTTTTCAATTTTGCACCATAATAAGTAGTGAATTTATATTCTTTATTTTCAAATGAGATATCACTAATAATACCAGTAAAATTAATAGCACCAAAAGGTATGTGAGCAACAGAAAGCATAAAATTTGCAGGAAAAGCTAAAAATTCATTTGATTGACACCAAATATAAGACTTAGGAAAAGAAGTTCCCCAATCTTTTTCAATATAGGCAACACCATTGTTAAAATTAATTAGATTATCATTAAAATGAAGCGAACCATCAATATTGCTTTTCATTGATAAAATAGCATGATTACATTCCATAGAAGAAAAGTATGAAAATGGTCCCATTATATTAGGAGCAAAAACATTATTAGAAATAGAAGTATGGCTAGAAAAATGTAAATTACCTTTTATTTTTAATTTATGAAAAGAATCATTTATATTTATATCAATTTTATTTAACGAAAAATAATTATTAGCAATTTTTATAAAGAAGGGATTATTACTAAATGAAAAATCTTGAAAAGAGTAATTTAAAAAATAAGAATTATCTTTTGTAATAATTTGTATAAAAGAAGAATAATTTCCGATTTTCTATATTAATACCAGGAATGAAAGAAATAACATCATTTCCATTACTGATTTTAAAATACCAACCTTCAAAATAATTAGATGATTTAGACAAAAATTTTTCACCATGAAAACATTCTGGATGTTTAATTAAATAAGATTTTTTCATAAAGATACCTCACATATATTTTTATAAATAGTATAGACAAGTATTAAAATTTTAAACGAAGATGAAGAATAAAAAATATTTATAAGTTCATAATAAGAAAAAAGAAAGTGAGGAATTATTATGAATTTAGAACAATGTTTAAATGAATTTTTAGCAGATTTAAATGTGTTTTATAGAAAACTACAAAATTATCATTGGAATGTACAGGGAAGAGATTTTTTTCAAACACATAAAAAATTAGAAGAATTATATGATGAGGTGAATGAATCAATAGATGAAATAGCTGAGCATATTTTAATATTGGGAGGACAGCCTTTAGGAACATTAAAAGATTATTTAGCAGTATCAACAATACAAGAAGGTGAAAATAAAAAATTAAAATCAGATGAGATTTATAACAATTTGATTACAGATTATGAAAAATTATTAAAAAAATCAACTGAAATAAAAGAAGAGGCGGACAAACAAAATGATTATGCTACATCAGCATTAATAGATGATTATATTTTGAGTTATGGAAAACATTTATGGATGTTAAGACATTTGTTAGCTTAAAATATCAAATATATAAATTACTAAATCACATAAAATTTAAAATAGAATATAATAAACCATAGGAGGCTATGAAATGTTGGATTTTGTATTGAATACATTTTTTTGGACACTAGCCATTTATGGTTTATTTGAGATTATAAAAAATATTATATATATAAGTACATATACAAAGTTTAAATCAGATGGGATTTATGTAATAATTGCAGTAAAAAATCAAGAAGAAAAGATAGAAGGCTTTTTGCGTTCAATAATATTTAAGATATTGTATGGAAGAGAGGAGTATTTAAAAAATATTATTGTTGCAGATTTGCAATCTACTGATAATACAAAGGAAATAGCCAGAAAACTTTCTAAGAATTATGATATATTGAAGGTTACAAGTTGGAAAGATTGCAAAGAAATAATTGATAATGTTGACGAAAACTGAATTTGGGGATGGAGGAAAAAACAGTTTTTTCCTCCGTCCCCAAATTCAGTTCTTGTTTTTTTGCTATATCTATGATAAACTAAATAAAATAAAAAAAGGAGAGAATATATTTGGAAATCAAAGGAGAAGTAACAGACATAATATATCAAAACGAAGTAAATAGTTATACAATAGCAGTATTTGATACAGAAGAAGAAGAAACAACAATAGTAGGATATTTACCATTTGTAAAAAATGGAGATACACTAAAAGTAGAAGGTAGATTTGTTGAACACAAAGACTATGGAAGACAATTTAAAGTTGAGACTTTTGAAAAGTTAATGCCTGAGACATTAGGAGCATTAGAAAAATATTTGGCAAATGGAAGTATAAAAGGAATTGGAGAAGTAACTGCTAAAAAGATAATAAAAAAATTTGGTGAAGATACAATTAATGTATTCAAATTTGAGCCAGAAAAATTGGCACAAATAAAAGGAATATCAGAGGCTAAAGCTAAAGAAATGTCTGAATGCTTTTTAGAAAATTGGGAAGTTTGGCAAATTGTTGGTTTCCTAGAAAGATTTGGAATAGGGGCAGAAAATGCTAAAAAAATTTATGATTTATTAGGGATAAATGCTATTGAACAAATTGAGGCAAATCCGTATATATTAATTGACATGGCTCGAGGAGTGGATTTTAAGCAAATTGATCAAATGGCATTAAAATTAGGAATAAACTATGATAATCAAAAAAGAGTTGAAAGCGGAATTAAATATGCTTTAATAAAGGCTACATACAATGGACATTCATGCGTTATAAAGGCAAATTTGATAGAGTATGTAATATCATTATTAGATGTAACATCAGAAGCGGTGGAAGAAAATATAATTAATTTAAAAGCTAAAGAAGAAATTGTTGTTGAAAAAAGAGATGATAATGAATGGATATATTTAGAGAATTTTTATAACGTAGAAAAAGAGATTGCTACAAGAATAGTAGTATTAGATAGAAGTAAAAATATTAAAAAAATAGAACATATAGAAAAAGCTCTAAAAGATATAGAAAAAAAATCAAATATAGAGTTATCAGATAAACAAAGGGAGGCTGTTTTATCTATAAATGATAGTAATGTAACAATTATTACAGGTGGACCAGGTACTGGAAAAACAACAATTATAAAAACAATAATTGATTTATATGAGGAAAGAAAAAAGAAAGTTGTATTATCAGCACCAACAGGAAGAGCAGCAAAAAAGATGACAGAAGCAACAGGAAGAGAAGCTTCTACATTACATAGATTATTGGGAATTGGAAAATTAGATGATGAAGGAATATATTCAAGGCATAGTGATTATAAGGGAGAGCCTATAGATGCTGACTTAATAGTGGTTGATGAGCTTTCCATGGTTGATATGTTTTTAATGAATTATTTACTAAATTGTGTATATAAGGGAACTAAATTAATCTTAGTAGGAGACATAGACCAATTACCATCAGTAGGACCTGGAAGTGTATTAAAAGATTTAATAAATTCAGAAGTTATAAATACTGTTAAATTAGATAAAATTTTTAGACAAGCAGCCAAAAGTAAAATCATTTTAAATGCTCATAGAGTAAACAATGGTCAAGGATTTATTCAAAAAGGTGATGAAGATTTAGAAGAAGATACAAAAGAGGATTTCTTTTTTATAAAACAAAATTTAACAGAAAAAGTGATGCAAGAAGTAATTAGCCTATCAACTGGAAGGCTAGAAAAGTTTGGAAATTATGATTTTTTCAAAAATATACAAGTCCTAACACCAACCAAAAAAGGCCCTTTGGGAACGAGAGAATTAAATAAAGCATTACAATCAGTTTTAAATCCAAACATAGAAGAATTGCCTGAAAAAACATTTGGAGGTGTAACATACAGAGTTGGAGATAGAGTAATGCAGGTAAAAAATAATTATGACATAACATGGGAAAGAGAAAAAAAACAATTTGAAAGTCAAACATATTTTGCAAAACCATCTGAGAAGGTTGAAATTGGAACAGGAGTATTCAATGGTGAAATAGGAACAATACTTGAAATAGATGAAAAAGAAAAAGTTGTTAAAATACAATTTGATGATGAAAAAATTGCTTGGTATGAATATGCTGATTTAGAGCAGATAGAACATAGTTATGCGATAACAATACATAAAGCACAACGGAAGTGAATTTGATGTGGTAATAATGCTTGTACCACAATCAGCTCCAATGCTACTTACAAGAAATCTATTATATACAGGAATTACGAGAGCCAAAAAGCTTCTAATAGTAATTGGAAGTGATAGAGTAGTAAGTTATATGATTCAAAATGTTGATAGCAAGAAAAGAAATACCGGATTGGAATTTAAAATGAGACAGTTGGGACAGTCTGTACTGAACCCAAAAAATTGGACATTTTTTGATTAGGTATTAGGCAGCTTGGGAATGAACTCTGTATTGTACAGGGCTCATTCCTTTTAATTTGCCCTTTATCCTTTTATTATTATAATAGTTTATATATTCTATTATATCTGTTTCTAATTCTTCTATTGTTTTATATTCTTTCATATAAAATAATTCTGATTTTAATAAACCAAAGAAATTCTCTGCTAATGAATTATCTAAACAATTTCCTTTTCTAGACATACTTTGTCTAATTCCTTTTTCTTTTAATAAGTGTTGATATTGCTTCATTTGATACTGCCATCCTTGGTCTGAATGTAATATCAAATTAGTATTATCTGGTATTTTACTAAATGCTTTTTCTAACATGTCTACTACTTGTGCAAACACCGGTCGCCTTGATAAATTATAACTAATTACTTCTCCATTAAATAAATCTACTATTGGTGATAAATATAATTTTTCATTATGTACTTTGAATTCCGTTACATCTGTAACCCATTTTTCATTTGGCTTTTCTGCTTCAAATTCGCGATTTAATAGATTATCACATATTTTTCCTACTTCACCTTTATATGATTTATATTTTTGTACTCTCACAAAACATTGTAATCCTAATTCTTTCATCAATTTTGAAACTGTTTTATGATTTATATTGAATCCTCTATTATGAAGTTCCATAGTCATTCTTCTATATCCGTATCTTCCTTTATTTTCGTGATAAATAGATGCTATTTCTTCTTTTATCTCTTTATATTTATCTGGTTCTTTCAATCTATTTAATTGATAATAAAATGTACTTCTTGTCACTTTTGCATATTTTAACAAAGCCTCTAACTTAAATTCTTGCCTTAATTCATTTATTACAATTACTTTTTCGATTGTTTTGGCTTTGTTCTTTTCTGAACTAAGGCTTGCAATTTTTTTAAGTATGCATTTTCCATTCTAAGTCTTTGAACTTCTGCTATTAAATCTTCTTCATTTTCTTTAGATAATTTCTTTTTTCTTGGTTTAGAATTCATATTTTTATTTCTACCACGTCGCTCCTCATAAAGTGCTTGTGGCCCTTCCTCATAATATATACGTTCCCATTTTAATACTGTATTTTCATTTGCTAAATTAAATTTTGTTGCTGTCATTGTTGCTGATAAATGGTTTGTATGCATATATTCTACCACATTTTGTTTGAATTCACCACTATAACTTGTTTTTTGATTCTTTATTAGGCCTTTTACACCATGTTCTTGATATTTTCTAACCCATTTTCTAACTGTTGTGTATGCTGGAATATTAAATTGTTTTGATACATATTCCCAACCATAATTATTATTCATATAATAATCTACTACTTTTAATTTGAATTCTTCTGAATATTTTGACATATAAAATGAACCCTCCTTATTAAACTTTTTTGTCTAATAATTTGGGTTCACTTCAGTCCTAATTTGTCTCATTTTTCATGTTATATTTTGTCGAAATACGCGATGAAAAAAATTGAATTAACATAAAAAAAGTATTATAATATAATCTCTATAATAATTATAATTTTAAAGGAGTGATAAATATTGCCAAGAGTATCTAGAAAATTAATAGGCAGTTCTTATGTTCATAATATGGTTCAAGGCATAAACAAAGAGTATATTTTTCAAAGTGAAGAAGAAAAAAATAAGTATTTATATTTGATGAATAAATACAGTAAAAAATATCAAGTACTAATTATAGCATATTGTATAATGGATAATCATGCACATATTTTGACATTTTCAGAAAATATACAAAATGTAAGTTTATTTATGAAAGATACAAATACAGAATATGCAATTTATTATAATAAATCGAAAGATAGAATAGGATATGTTTTCAGAAATAGATTTAATTCAAAGTTAATTTATAATCAGGAATATTTATTTAAATGTATAAAGTATATACATATGAATCCAGTAAAAGCTCAAATATCAAAAAAAGAAGAAGAGTATAAATTTTCATCATATAAAAATTACATAGAAAAATGTGGTAATGTTAATGAAAAATTACTGGAAATCGTTTTTAATCATGAAAAAGATTATTTAAAAATAATTAATTCGACAAATTATCAAAACTTAAATTTAGAAAAGGAAAAAGTTAATTTAAAAGAAGTTCTTGATGTATTTTTAATTCAAAAAGGTATAAATTTACAACAAATTCAAAAAAGTGATATATTAATCAAACAATTTATTTCTTATTTAATTTCAAATGAATATGAATTTAAAAAACAGGATATTGCAAACGTATTAAATATTAGTAGAGCAAAATTATATAGAAAATTAAGTTAAATAGACCAAAATAATATTTTAAATTATGAAAAAAATGGTAAGAAAGGAAAAATAAATGACAAAATTCGACAAAACTATGAGACAAATTAGGACTGTCCCAAATGTCTCAAAAATTTTAAATCTAATTTATCCCCAGATATGTGGAATGTGTGGAAAAATAAATAAAAATTCATTATGTAAAAAGTGTGAAATAGAGCTAAAAAAACAAGTTGAAAACCAAATAATAAACAATGGAGAAGAAATACAAGATAAATATTTTAATGAATTAATGTACATATTTAAATACGAAGGGCAAATAAGAAAACTAATATTAGACTATAAGTTTAATGAAAAATCTTATTTATATTTAACGTTTGTAAATTTTTTGTTAAAAAATAAAAAAATATTTGAAAATATAAAAAATTATGATACAATTATACCGGTTCCAATAAGTAAAAAAAGAAAGAAAACTAGAGGATATAATCAAAGTTTATTAATAGCAAGAAAAATAGCAGAACTGACCGATTTGGAATTAATGAATAATTGTTTAGTAAAAATAAAAAATATAATAGAACAAAGCAAACTAAACAAAGAAGACAGAATACAAAATATACAAGGTGTTTATGAATTGAAAAGTAAGCAATTAATTGAAAATAAAAAAATTATATTAATTGATGATATATATACGACAGGAAGTACAGTAAATGAATGTAGTAAAATATTAAAACAAGGGAATCCTAAAAAAATAGGGATATTAGTATTAGCAAAAGATTAAGGTGTGTCTTAAAAGGATAAATATGTCCCAAAAAGAAAAGTCCCCTTTGGACACGGAGGTAAGAAGATGGAAGATTTAGTTGAAAGCATATTAGATTATGTAAGGTCTGATTATACAGATTATGCAGTAATGATAAATGGTGAGTGGGGTGTAGGAAAAACTCATTTCTGGAATAATAGAATAAAGAATAAAATTGAGTCAATGCAATTGAATGGTAAAAGATATACAACTATTTATATGTCTTTGTATGGAATTTCAAACTTAGAAGATATTAGCAAAAAAATCTTTATTGAAACAACTCAATTAATGGATAAAAATTTAAGAAAATTTATGAACTCAAAAGGACAAACAACAATACCTGAATATGCAAAAACGGGGTTAGATATGGCTAATTTCTTTGGAGTTACTCAAAATGGTGATAGATTAGATTATTCAAAATTCTTTTCTACTGATGATAAAGTTTTATGTTTTGATGACTTAGAAAGAGCTAATGTTGATGTTATTGATATTTTAGGATATATAAATAATTTTGTTGAACATGACCATATAAAAACAATAATAATTTGTAATGAAAAAGAATTATCAACAAAATTAAAAAGTTCAAATTTGGAAATGAAAACGTTTATTGCAACATATCTTTTGGACAAACAGGGAGAATTGAATTCAACTAATGAGCCAATGGTTGAAAAGATTCAAAATAAAATTGAGCATGTATTTGATAAAGCAAATGATTATGAAAGAATTAAAGAAAAGTTAATTGGAGAAACTTTTGAATATGCACCAAAATTTGATTATATAATAAATGGAATTTTAATGAGATATGAAAATAATTCAGATTTGATTAGATTTTTAAGAGAAAATACAAGATTAATAATATTAACATTTGAAAGAAGTGGAACTAGAAATTTAAGAATTTTAAAACATGCTTTAAATGATTTCCAAAAGATATATGAAATGGTAGAAAAGAATTATCCAAATACCAATAATAGGGTAATGCAAACAATGCTTATTTTTACAATAGCAATTTCATTTGAAATAAAAGCAGGTAAAATAACAAAAGATAAATTTGTAAATATTAAAGATAATGAAGAATATAAATCAATATTAGTATCTTCAAGAACATTAATGGATAATAGACAGTTCTATATAAAAGAATTTGATAGTAATTATTATTATAATTTTAAGGCAGAATATAGATTCTTTAAATTTATCGAATATTATGTAAGAACGAGAATATTTGATATGAAAATATTTAAAGAAAATATGGAAACAATAAGAAATACAGTAGATACAGATAACTTACCAGGATATAAAAGATGACTTACAGAGGAATATTGGAAAATTTCTGATGATGAGTTTAAAAGAGTAATTGAAGATGTATTAGAAGATGTAAAACAAGGGAATATAGAACTTATAGATATTGTTAAAATCTATGCATATTTTAGTTATTTTTCAAGAAAAAATCTTATAGATTATGATATAAAAACATTAAAAAGTGTATTTTTTAATGGAATGAATATATCATCTCTAAAATCAAAATATTGTAATAATGTACACGAAGAACTTTCTAAAATTGCAATTGAACAACTTGAAGAAGATATGAATGATATTATAAAGCACTTTAATACATTAAATAATCAATTATTAGATAAAATGTATAAAGAAAAGGCTGAAGATATATTTAAGTTTATTCCTATGAAAATGGAAGAATTCTATGAAAAATTTGATAGGGAATGTATGGATATACCTATTTTCAAATACTATGATGCATATCAATTATTCCAAAGAATTTCTTGTGCAAGTAATGAAGATATTGTTTTAATAAAAGAAAAATTATTAAATAGGGCTGAAAAATATACAAAGCAAATAGAACCAGAAATTAAAAATATTAAATTGTTAAAACAAATAATAGATGAGTATTTAAAAGGTAAAGAACAAACAATAAAAATTGTTATGCTTAAGGAGTTTTCTAGTAGTTTAGGAATTATTATAGACAAATATAAAATAGGTTTCTTACAAAAAAAAGAAGACAAAATTGAAGAATAGAAAACTATTAATGTGAAATTATTTTTAAAGTTCATTCTAAAAATAAGTAATAAAAATGTATAAAAATTTCCTCTTTTGAAATAATAAGATAAGACTTGAAATAAAAGTAGGATA
>CAYQBQ010000025.1:4449-11382 GCA_964415805.1 uncultured Clostridium sp. | reverse complement strand
ATTATTATTAAATATTATTTTATTTAAATATATTTATAATTAAATTAATAAAAAATTGTATTATTGGATTTTCATTATATAGATTAATTAAATAATTTTTTGTAAAAGGAATTTCCCATAAAATAAAAATAATAATTAAAATAAAAATGATAGTTAAAATTAATGCTAAAAAATTGTTTAAAATTTTTTGTTTATTAATTCTTAAATTTTTTGTGTTTTTGTTATAATTAGATTTATTATTGTAATTTATTTTATTATTTTTGTAATTTTCAGTATTATTTAAATTATTTATATAATTAATATTATTTTTATAATCTTTTATAGAATTTTTTAAAATATTAATTTCATTTTTTAAATTAATATTTTCATTATACAAATTATTATAATCAACAATTGAAATTTCTATTTTTTTTAAATTTAAATCATAATTTTTTCTTTTTTCAGAATCAGATAAAACTTCATAAGCTTCATTTATTTTTTTTATTTTTTCTTCATATTTAATTTTTAAATCATTTTTTTGTAAATCTGGATGATATTTTTTTACTAATGTTTTATATGCTTTTTCGATAATTTCTGGAGATGCATTTTTATTTATTTCTAAAATATCGTAATAATTTTCTTCCAATTAAATCAATCCTTTCATTAATAATATAACATAAAATATAGTAAAAATAAATAATAAATAACCGAAAAAATAAAAATTCATATTATAAAATGGGTGATTAATATGAGTTTAGGATTAGCTTTATCAGGTGGAGGAGTAAAAGGTGCAGCACATATAGGTGTTTTAAAAGCATTGGAAGAAGAAAACATAAAAATTGATTACATAGGGAGAACTTCGTCAGGAAGTATTGTTGCAACACTATATGCAGCAGGTTATAAGCCAGATGAGATATATGATATATTTAAAAAATATTGTAAAAAAATTAAATATGTTGACATAAAAAATATTTTAAAATTGTTTTTTGGATTAATTACCACTGGAACAATAGTAATTGATGGTTTAAATTGTGGTAAATCAATAAATAAATTAATAAATAAAATGTGTAGTGAAAAAAGTATTAATAATATTTCTGATATTAAAATGCCATTGGTTATTCCTAGTGTTAATATGTGTACAGGTGAAGTTTTGTGTTTTACATCTTCTAAAATAAGGGCTTTTTCTGATAACACTGTTTTTGCTAATGATGTAGATATTGGAAATGCTGTTCAAGCAAGTTGTAGCTTTCCTACAGTTTTTTCACCATGTGACTATAAAGGTGATAAATTAATTGATGGAGGTGCTAGGGAGAATGTGCCTTGGAGAGAGTTGAAATTTTTAGGTGCTGATAAGGTAATAAGTGTTATTTTTGAGAGTGAAGTAGATAAAAGTTGTTGTAAAAATTTAATTGATGTTGCTTTTCGTTCTTTTGAATTAATGAGTAAGGAGCTTTCTAAATATGAACTTGATGGAATGGATTATTCTATAAAAATTAAAAGTGAGAAGGTTTCTCTTTTGGACATGAGTAAAATAGATGAATTTTATGAGTTGGGATATAATGAGACAAAAAAGTTTTTAAAAGAAAATAATATAAAATTATTGTAATAAGTAAATGTTTATTGTATAATAAGCTTGCCTTCAAAAGGAGGTGAGCTTCATGAAGGATCTGAAAAATATTCTAAAAATCATTTTAATATTAAAACTATTAGAGTTTTTAGAAAACGATTAAACACAAAAAAGAACAGGATGGCAGTCCTGTTCTTTTTACCTTCATAAAAGGATCTGAAAATTTTTTCTTATTTTGCTTAAGCTATTTATAGTATACTACATATTTTATTATATGTCAAATTTTCCAAAAAATTCATTTTTGAGTTTTATACTGTTTCTTCTTGTTTTTCAGTACTTTTATCATTTTCTTTATCCAAAGCCTTTTTCTCATTTTCTTGTCTTTTTAAATTATCTTTAGCGACAGTCATAAGAAGCTTAATTCTATTAGCTTGATTTGTTTCACTTGCACCCGGGTCATAATCAACAGGAGAAATATTCGCATCTGGATATTTCTGTCTAATTGTTTTAATTACACCCTTACCAACAACATGATTTGGTAGGCAAGCAAAAGGTTGAACACAAATAATATTTGGAATATCATGTTCCATATATTCAATCATTTCAGCTGTTAAGAACCAACCCTCACCAGTTTGATTTCCTATAGATAAAACATCTTTTACCTTATCTTCTAGATGCCATATGTCACATGGTTGTAAATATCCTTTTTTTGAGCTTGCTAAAGCTAATTTAACATCTTTTTCTAATATATCAATTAATTTTATTGCTATTTTGCTTATTTTACTTGAAGTTTTATTTATATTTAATAAGCTGTTAAATGTAATTTTATGTGTTGCCATGAATTTAACAAATCCCATAAAGTCAGGTAAAATTACTTCTGCGCCTTCTTTTTCAAGCATATCTGCTACAAAGTTATTTCCGAATGGATGATACTTAATTAGAACTTCTCCAACAATTCCAACTTTAGGTTTTTTAACACTTGTATCTAATTCTATTTTTTCAAAATCATTTACTATGTCATAAATACTTTGTTTAAATTCTTTACTTGAAGATTTTCTAACTAATTTTTTACATTTTTCCATCCAGTCATCATATAATTTTTGTGTTTCGCCTTTATTAATTTCGTATGCTCTATTTTTTGTTAACATTTTTTGTAATAAGTCTGCATAGATTACGCATCTAATTATTCTTTCAATCATTTTAGGTGTTAACTTAAATCCAGGCATTTTTTCCATACCTACAACATTAAATGAAATTACTGGTATAATGCTAAATCCTGCATCTTTAAGAGCTTTTCTTATAAATCCTATGTAGTTTGTAGCTCTACATCCTCCACCTGTTTGAGACATAATTAAAGCTGTTTTATTTAAATCATATTTTCCAGATTCTAAAGCTTCAATCATTTGTCCTGTAACTAATATTGATGGATAACATGCGTCATTATTTACATATTTTAAGCCTGTTTCAACTGTGTGCTGAGTACATTCTCTTAATAATTCAAGTTTATATCCAGATGCTTGCATAGCAGATTCTAACAATTCAAAGTGAATTGGTGCCATTTGTGGACATAAAATCGTGTAATCCTTTCGCATTTCTTTTGTGAAGATTTTCTTCTTGATTCCGTAGTCTCCAGCGGCTTTTTCTTCTTCTTTTTTTGAAATTCTTTTGTTCATGCTTGCTAAAAGTGAACGTATACGAATTCTTACAGCTCCTAAGTTATTTACTTCGTCTATTTTTATTAAAGTGTACATTTTGTCATAGCTTGATAATATTTCTTCAACTTGGTCTGTTGTAACTGCATCTACACCACATCCAAAAGAATTTAATTGTACTAATTCTAAGTTATCATGCTTTCCAACGAAATCTGCAGCTGCATATAATCTTGCATGGAATACCCATTGGTCAACAACTCTTATTGGACGTTTTGCTTCTGTTTTGTCTGCAACACTGTCTTCTGTTAAAACACATAGTCCAAGTGATGTTATTAATGTGTCAATACCATGATTTATTTCAGGGTCTATATGGTATGGTCTTCCTGCTAAGACAATTCCTCTTAAATTGTTTTCTTCAATGTATCTTACTGTTTCGGTTCCTTTGTCTTTAATGTCTTTTTTACATTTTTGATATTCTGCTTCAGCTTTTTCAGCTGCTTCTGTTAATTCTTGTTTTGTGAAATTGTATTCTTTAAATTCATCTAGTTCCATAATTTTTTTAACAAGGTTCTTTTTGTCAAAAGGTAAGAATGGATTCATAAATTTAATATTTTTTGCTTGTATGTTTTCAACATTATTTTTTAGAACTTCTGAATATGAAATTACTATTGGGCAGTTATAGTGATTGTCTGCTTTTTCATATTCTTTTCTTGAATATGGCATACAAGGATAAAAAATGGTTTTTATTCCTTTTTCAATAAGGTTTTCTATATGACCATGTGATATTTTTGCTGGGTAGCAAACTGATTCAGATGGCATTGATTCCATTCCTTTTTCATATGTCTTTCTAGTGCTTTTGTCTGATATAATTACTCTAAATCCTAGATTTGTAAGGAATGTAAACCAGAATGGGTAATCTTCGTACATGTTTAACACCCTTGGAATACCTATAGTTCCTCTTGTTGCATATTGTTCTTCTAATGGTTTGTAGTCAAATATTCTTTGGTATTTGTATTGTACTAAGTTTGGTAAGTTCTTTTTAGGTGATGCAACACCTGCTCCTTTTTCACAACGGTTTCCGGATACATGTATTGAACCATTGCTAAATTTGTTTATTGTTAATTTACAATGATTTTCACAATTGTTACATCTTGTATGTGTTACTTTAATTTCAAGTTTGTCAATTTCATCTGATTTTAATATTGTTGACTTATATTCCATATCAAGATTTGCTTCATATTGTTCTTTTGAAAGTAGTGCCATTCCGTAAGCTCCCATTAGACCTGAAATGTCAGGGCGTACTACATTTTTTCCTACTATTTTTTCGAATGCTCTTAAAACAGCATCATTATAAAATGTTCCACCTTGTACAACTATGTGGTCGCCTAAGGTTGATGTGTCTCTAACTTTCATAACTTTTTGAATTGCATTTTTTATTACTGAATATGAAAGACCACTTGAAATATCTCCTACTGTATATCCTTCTTTTTGTGCTTGTTTTATTTTTGAGTTCATAAATACTGTACATCTTGAACCTAAATCAACAGGTCTTTTGGCTTTGATAGCTTCTTTAACAAATTCAGAAATTTCTAAGTTTAAGCTTTTTGCAAATGTTTCTATAAATGAACCACATCCAGAAGAACATGCTTCGTTTAGCATGATATTGTCAATTGCTCCATTTTTCATTTTGATGTATTTCATATCTTGCCCACCAATATCTATGATTGCTGTAACGTCAGGTTCAAATTGTTTTGCTGCTGTATAATGTGCAATTGTTTCTATTTCATTTAAATCTACATTTAGTGCTGTTTGAATTAATTTTTCTCCATATCCTGTTACGCCACTATATCTTAAAACTGCTTTTTCTGGTAATACTTCATATAGTTTTTTTAACATATTCATAACGCTTTTTAATGGATTTCCTTCATTACTTCCATATAAAGAATATAATAGATTTCCTTCTTTATCTATTAAAACTAATTTTGTTGTTGTTGAACCTGCATCAATTCCTAAATAGCAGTCTCCTTCATATGTAGAGATTTCTTTTTTTGTTACTTTAGCTTTCTCATGTCTTTCTTTGAATTCTTTATAATCTTGTTCATTTTCAAATAGTGGTTCAATTGGATGTGTTGTGTTATCATGTGAGTTTCTTAAATTTTCTATTTTCTTATTTAATTCTTCAACTGTTATCGAATTTGTACTTAGGGAATCAAGGGCTGCACCTTTTGCTACTAATAAATGAGCTTCTTCTGGGACAATAATTTCTTCTGGTTTTAAGTTAAGAGTTTCTATAAATCTTTTTCTAAGCTCAGAAAGATAACTTAATGGACCTCCTAAAAATGCAACATTTCCTCTAATAGGCCTTCCGCAAGCCAAACCGCTAATTGTTTGATTAACAACTGCTTGGAAAATTGATGCTGCAATATCTTCTTTTGCTGCACCTTCATTTATTAATGGTTGTACATCAGTTTTTGCAAAAACACCGCATCTTGAAGCGATTGGATATATAGTTTGGTAATTTTTAGCAAGTTCATTAAGACCAGCAGTATCTGTATGTAAAAGTGATGCCATTTGGTCTAAAAATGCACCAGTACCACCGGCACAAGTACCATTCATCCTTTGTTCAATTGATTTATCAAAATAAATTATTTTCGCATCTTCTCCACCAAGTTCTATTACTACATCTGTTTGTGGAATATATTTTTCAACAGCTCTTTTACAAGATACAACTTCTTGTATAAACTCTACACCTAAGAATTTACTTGCAGACATTGCACCTGATCCTGTAAGGGCTATTGTAAATGTGTTTTCTGGGAACATTTTTGCTAAATTTTCTAATACATTACATACTGTGTTTTTTGTATCAGAATAATGTCTTTGGTAATCTTTGTGTATTGTATTTTGTTCTTCATCCATTACTATTATTTTTACTGTTGTTGAACCAACATCAAGCCCAACGTGTAAGGTTTTGTTCATATTTCATTACTCCTTTTGGGTCAATAGGGACTTCCTTTTTTGACCCAGATATTAATCCCCTTTATTCTCTTAATTTTATACGGAAAAGGGCGATTTGTCAAATGTTAAAATTTGGAAACGTTAGTGATGATTTTTGCATATTTTGGACAAACAAATAATAGAATTGAATATAAATATTAAAAAGAATGGGGAGGATACTATGAAAAATAAAAAGATACTTATCTTATTTATAATTTCTGTAATTATAATTGTTTTAGTTGGTTACTTTGCAATTAAGATTGTTAAACAAAAGAAGAATAATGAAATACAGAGTGAATATGTTCCGCAGGAAGAGATATCTGATGAACAGTCAAGGGAAACTATAGTTAGTTTATATTTTCTAGATAAAGAGACAAATATGCTAAAACCAGAAGCAAGATTGGTAAATGTTAAGGAACTTATAAATTCTCCATATAATGTTTTGGTTGAATTACTGATTAATGGACCTAAAAATGATAAGTTAAAAACTGTTATTCCAGAGAATACTAAACTTTTAAAATCTTCTTTGGATTGGGAATGTTTAACTTTAGATTTTTCAGAGGAATTGTTAAATTATAATAAAGAGGATGGTAAAGAAAAAGATAATTTAATAAATTCAATTGTTAATACTGTTACAGAGTTGAATGAAGTTAATAAAGTTAAATTTTTAGTTAATGGTCAGGCTTGTAATGATTTTGAAGAGTTTTATGTAAGAAAATAATGAAGGAAAGTGAACCAATG
>CAYQBQ010000025.1:0-4349 GCA_964415805.1 uncultured Clostridium sp. | reverse complement strand
TTTTCTGTGAAAGATATTATTAACATCTTTATATAATCTTATATAATCCCAGAATCCTTGAAAATTACATAAAAAATGTTCAACTTCATTTAAGGAATTAATTGTATTCTTTTTACAAGTTTTGAAATTAAGCTTTTTCTTCTTAGGAGGAGAAGGCTTTTTTGGTGGTGGCTTTGGTTTTGGAGGAGGTGGTGGTGGTGCTATTTTTTTTGGTGGCATAGGAGGTGGTGGAGGACATTTTTCACATCTATATAAAGTTGGCATAGAAACACCTCTTTCTTTTATTAAAATATTTATAATATATTATTAAATTTTTTTTAAAATAGTGTAAAAATTGTTGTTTTTTTTTAAAAGTATGTTATAATTATATTGCAATATTTGAATAATAAAGCTAAAACAAAAGAAAATAGTGTAAAAAGTATATTTTGAACATTGAAATTAAATAAAATATTAAATTGTTTTACACTATAATAAAATATAAAGGGGAAAAATATGAGAAAAAAAGTATTAATTGTATTTATTATAGCCGTGTTAGTATTTTGGGGATTTACAAACAGTGTAAATGCAACAATAAGTTTAGAGGATAATATACTTGGGAGCTGGACATATTGTTCGGTTGAGAAAGTAGGTGATACTCAAAAAGATTTTAAAGAGATAGTTAATTATACGAATGTTGAAGAGTTGGGAACATTTAATTTTTATAGTGATAATACATTTACAATATTTAGTGGAGGAAAATTTACAACAGATTTCGATAATCCAAGTGAATATGAAAAAAAATATAAAATAGCAAATAATAAAATTAATATAGAAACAGCTAATTTTTCAATAACATTTGAATATGATGAAGAAACAGGTATGTTAATTCAAGATTATCAAGTGGAAATAGATAATAAATTACAAGAATATAAATTGTACTTGAAAAAAACAAAGAATGTTATAAGTAGTCAAGATATGTTGAATAAATTATTGGGAGGCTGGACTTATTGTTCAGTTGAGAAGAAAAATGATAAACAGAAAGATTTTAAAGAGATAGTTAATTATACGAATGTTGAAGAGTTGGGAACATTTAATTTTTATAGTGATAATACATTTACAATATTTAGTGGAGGAAAATTTACAACAGATTTCGATAATCCAAGTGAATATGAAAAAAAATATAAAATAGCAAATAATAAAATTAATATAGAAACAGCTAATTTTTCAATAACATTTGAATATGATGAAGAAACAGGTATGTTAATTCAAGATTATCAAGTGGAAATAGATAATAAATTACAAGAATATAAATTGTACTTGAAAAAAACAAAAAATGTTATAAGTAATCAAGATATGTTAAATAAATTATTGGGAAATTGGACTTATTGTTCAGTTGAGAAAAAACATAATACTCAAAAAGATTTTAAAGAGATAGTTAATTATACAAATATTGAAGAGTTGGGAACATTTAGTTTTTATAAAGATAATACTTTTACAATACGTAGTGGAGGAAAATTTACAATGGATTTTGAGAATCCAAGTGAAAGTGTAAAAAAATATACAATACAAAATAATAAAATTAATATAGAAACAGCTAATTTTTTAATAACATTTGAATATGATGAAAAAACAGGAATGTTAATTCAAGATTATCAAGTTGTAGTTGACAATAAATTACAAGGGTATAGATTATATTTAAAGAAAGAAGCAGATAATAGTAGTATAAATAGTGAAAAGGAAGATTCAACTACTTCAAAATTTGAATTACCTAAAGCAGGAATTTCTAATTTTATAGCTATTATGATTTTAAGCACTATAGTTATATTTATAATAATAGGAATAAAAATGAAAAAAATGAAAGATGTAAAATAAATCATTAAAAAATAGAAAAGTTACAAGTTTGTAATTTTTCTATTTTTTATTCTTCATTCTTTTATTTAATTTTTATATAACTTTGAAGTTTTTTTTAGGGCTTGTTTTTTATGCAAATTTGGTGTAACATCTTATAATAGGAACAAAAATAAAGAAAGAGAAAATTATGAAAATAGAATTAAAAGAAAATGAAAGAATAGACGACTTAGAATATAAAGGATTGAAAATAATACAAAATACAAAAGGATTTTGTTTTGGAATAGATGCAGTATTATTATCAGATTATGCAAAAAACATAAAAAAGGAAGCAAGGGTATTAGACTTAGGAACTGGAACGGGAATAATATCAATATTATTATGTGAAAAAACAAATTTAAGCAAAATTATTGGGGTAGAGGTACAAAAAGAAGTGGCTGACATGGCCAAGAGAAGTGTAAGACTAAATAACTTAGAAAATAAATTTGAAATTATAAATGATAATATAACAAATTTAGAAAAAATATATGAAAGAAATTCTTTTGATGTAATTGTAACAAATCCTCCATATAAAAAAGAAAATACTGGGATAGTAAATGAAGAAAAAAAGAAACTTATTTCAAGACATGAAATTTTGGCTAAATTAGAAGATTATATAAAAATATCAAATAAACTGTTAAAAGATAAAGGCGAATTTTATATGGTACATAGACCAGAAAGGTTGGTTGATATAATAGCATATATGAGACAATATAAAATTGAACCAAAAGAAATAAGATTTGTATGTTCACATGAAAATGAACCTCCTAAATTAGTATTGATTAAAGGTGTAAAAAATGGAAAGCCATTTTTAAAGTTTAAGGAAAATTTATATATATATGAAAAAGACGGAAATTATACAGAAGAGATTTTAAAAATTTATAATAAATAAAAAAGGATTTGGGGACGGGTTAAAAATCCTCATTTATAAATAGGATTTTTAACCCGTCCCCAAATCCTAGAAAGGAAATAAATAATGGAACAAGGAATTTTATATATAGTGGCAACGCCAATTGGAAATTTAGATGATATAACATTGAGAGCAATAAAAATATTACAGGAAGTGGATTTGATAGCTGCAGAGGATACAAGACATACGTTAAAATTGCTAAATCATTTAGAAATATCTAAGCCAATGATAAGCTATCATAGACATAATGAGGAAACAAAGTCAGAGGTATTAATAGAGAAATTACAAGAGGGTCAAAATATTGCATTAGTTTCAGATGCTGGAACTCCTGGGATTTGTGATCCAGGTGAAGAGGTAATAAAGAAATGTATTGAATTTGGAATAAAAATTGTACCTATTCCAGGTGCATGTGCAATGATTAATTCTTTGATTTGTTCAGGTATTGATACAAAGGAATTTACTTTCTTGGGATTTTTACCGTTAAATAAAAAATTAAGAAAAAATAAACTGAATGAAATTGAAAAGGCTAGTAAGACAGTAATAATCTATGAAGCTCCTCATAAATTGGAAACAACTTTAAAAGATTTGAAACAAATTTTGGATGAGAGTAGAAATATTGTATTAGCAAGGGAAATTACAAAAATTCATGAAGAATTTATTAGAGGGAATATAGATGATTTAATTGCAAAGGTTCAAGATGTAAAAGGTGAAATCGTTTTAATTATAGAAGGAAATAATAATAGTTCTAATGAAAGTGAATTAAATAAATTAAGTATAGAGGAACATTATAAATTCTATGAGAGTCAAGGCTTTGAGAAAAAAGAGATAATAAAAAAGATTGCCAAGGATAGAAATGTTAATAAAAATGAAATTTATCAAAAGTTTATATAGGAATTTTAGAAATTAAATAATACTCCTGAGAAGTTATTTTCTAGGAGTATTATTTGATTTTTTATTTAATTTTATATTTTATTTTTTTGAGTCTCATGCAATACGTTTAATTCTTTAGAACATTTTTCACAAACTAATTTATCTTTATATTCTACTAAATTTTCTGTACTACCACAAAACACACAATTAGGTTCAAATTTTTTTAATATTATTGAAGAATCATCTACATAGATTTCAATTGGATCTTTTTCGACAATATTAAATTGATTTCTAATTTCGATAGGAATAACGACTCTTCCTAATTCATCAACTCTTCTTATAATTCCAGTAGCTTTCATGTTTATCCTCCTTAATGTTACATTTTACAATTCCCATTGTTAATATATTGTTAATATATCATAAATAGCAACTTTGGTCAATTGAAAAGTAATAAAAAATTCAAACAAATAATAAAATTATTTAGGTGATTTTAATGTTAAATATAGTTTGGCCAGTTTTTATAATAATATCTATTATTTTTGCAGTTTTGTCAGGAAATATTAAAGAATTAAATAATTCGATATTTGAAAGTACAAATACTGCTGTTAATTTGTGTATTACATTAGTTGGTACCATGTGTTTGTGGAATGGAATAATGCAAATTGCTAATAAAACGTCTGCTATAAAAAGGATTACTAAAGTG
>CAYQBQ010000024.1:0-11919 GCA_964415805.1 uncultured Clostridium sp. | reverse complement strand
AACCCACGTCATCAGCTTGGAAGGCTGAGGTTCTACCATTGAACTACACCTGCATTTGTCCCTGACAGTTATAAATTATAATGTATTTTTTTGTAACTGTCAAGAGTTTTTTTAAATTTTTTTTATTGATTTTTTATTTTTTTTAATTTCCTGTTATTACTAGTCTAAAAGTCTTATCTGTTTTTTGCCCTCCGTTGAGTTGATTGGACTCCAAAAAGCCCTCCTCTAAATGAAACTATTGCTTTGTCTCCTGATGTATAAACACCTTCTTCAATAAAATAAATATTCAAAACCTTTCCATTATCACTTACCAGTTTTTCAAAATTATTTTATATATATGTTGTTGTAACTTCACTAACATCTACATCATAATTTCCTCAAAAAATTATTTCCTGTTTTATTGTATCTTTCCAATTTTTAGTATCATCAATATTTATTTCTTTAAACGTTACTTCTTTATTAGCATTTAATTGATTTTCTATTAAATATAAATCTATCTTTTCTCTTACTTCGCTCATTTCCTGCCTAAATGACGCTTCTGTTGCCTTTGTTAATATTCCATTATCTCCTATCAATATTGCCATTGTCGATCCTGCTAAAATTAATAATACAATTATTGTTATTATTAGAGCTATTAATGTTATTGCTTTTTGTTCGCAAAAAGAACACTGTCTCAATGATTTTAGTATTTTTATATCTTTCCTCCACCTTTTTTACATATTGATCTTATTTTATTTTTTATTGCAATAATTTTTATAAATTTCGGAGTTTTCCAGTTATTAAGATTGATTTTTATTTTTTATAAAATCGCCATGAAATTCTTCGGCCAAAATATCCATTGCTATAGTATCGTAATATTTGCCATTAATAAATTCACACTTTCTTCTCCTACCATATTCTTTAAAACCACATTTCTTATAGCAAGCTAATGCTCTTTCATTAAATTCCATCAAATCAAGTTTTATATTATTCAAATTTAAATAATTAAAACCAAAATCTAATATTAATCTTATAGCTTCTGTTCCATATCCCTTACTCCTATAATTTTTATCACCAATAAATATTCCTAGAGTTGCCTTTCTTTTTATATGATTTACTTCATGCAATCCAACAGTTCCTAAAAGTTTATCAGTACCTTTTTCAACAATTGCAAAAACAGTATCTTCATTTTTATGTTCTTCAAGGTATTTCTTTTCTAGTTCTATTGACATTGTTTGGTGACTTCTCCCTGTATAGTCTGTAGTTTCAAAATCATTAAACCATTCTGTATACTTTTCTACATCTTCTGTAGATCTAGGTGACAAATATATTCTTTCACCTACTAATTTTTTAAAATATTTCATTTTTCTTCCCCCTTCTTTCTATAAATTTTTTCCTTGCATTGCTTTTTTACATTATATTAGCTGGTTTTATATAATATAAAAAAGCCCTGCAAAGAAATCCTTAAGACTCCTCCGCAAGACTTTATCTATCTTACATCTGTGTAAATAACCTATTTATTGATTATCCTATATCGCTCGAGTTTTTTTCTCTAGATATACTCTTAATGTATTTTTTATTTTAACATATTACTATATATATGTCAAATTTTAGTACATTCCATCCATTCCTGCTGCACCCATTCCATTATCGTGTCCACAATGGCAATCTTTTTCTGGAAAATCTGCAACTAGACTTTCTGTTGTTATAACCATTGATGCAATTGATGCTGCATTTTGTAAAGCACTTCTTGTAACCTTTGTTGGGTCTACAATTCCTGATTTTTTCATATCAACATATTCTTCTTTACTTGCATCAAATCCTACACCAACTTCTGATTTTTTAACATTGTCTGCAATTACTGCTGGTTCTAATCCTGCATTTCTTGCTATTTGTTTTACAGGTTCTTCTAATGATTTTAATACTATTGTTGCACCTAATTTTTCTCCACCTGTTAATCCTTCTACTGTTTTTTCAACTGCTGGTGCTACATTTATCAATGCTGTTCCACCACCTGCAACTATACCTTCTTCAACTGCGGCTTTTGTTGCAGAAAGTGCATCTTCAATTCTCAATTTCTTATCTTTCATTTCTGTTTCAGTAGCTGCACCAACTTCAATTACAGCAACTCCTCCTGCCATTTTAGCAAGTCTTTCTTGTAATCCTTCTTTGTCATATTCACTCTTAGTTTCATTTATTTGAGCTTTTATTTGACCAACTCTATCAGCTATTTGTTGTTTATCTCCTGCTCCATCAACAATTATTGTATTTTCTTTTTGAACTTTTACTTGTCTTGCTCTACCTAATTGTTCAATTTGTGTATCTTTTAATTCTAGACCTAAATCCGCTGTTATAACTTCTCCACCTGTTAAAATTGCAATATCTTGAAGCATTGCTTTTCTCTTATCACCAAATCCTGGTGCCTTTACAGCTACAACATTCAACACTCCTCTTAATTTATTAAGAACTAATGTTGAAAGTGCTTCTCCTTCTATGTCGTCACAGATTATTACTAATTTTCCTGATTGTTGCATCAAGTTTTCTAGTAATGGTAATATTTCTTGTATATTACTTATTTTTTTATCTGTAATTAATATATATGGATTATCTAAAACAGCTTCCATTTTTTCTGTATCTGTTACCATGTATGGAGATACATATCCTTTATCAAATTGCATACCTTCAACTACATTTAATTCTGTATTTGATGTTTTTGATTCTTCAATTGTTATAACTCCGTCTTTTGAAACCTTTTCCATAGCTTCTGCAATTAATTCTCCAACTTCATCATTGTTTGCAGAAATACTTGCAACTCTTGCTATATCTTCTTTTCCATTTACAGGAACACTTATTTTTTTCAATTCCTCAACTGCTGAATTAACAGCTTTGTCAATTCCTCTTTTCATTGCCATTGGGTCAGCACCTGCTGCTACATTTTTAACTCCTTCTTTAATCATGCTTTGAGCTAAAACTGTTGCTGTTGTAGTACCATCACCTGCAACATCATTTGTTTTTTCTGATACTTCTTTTACAAGTCTTGCTCCCATATTTTCAAATTTATCTTCTAATTCAATATCTTTTGCTATTGTAACACCATCATTTGTAATTAGTGGTGCTCCAAAGCTTTTGTCTAAAACTACATTTCTACCTTTTGGTCCTAATGTAACTTTAACTGTATCAGCTAATTTATTAACTCCTTCTAATAAAGATTTTCTTGCATCTTCTCCAAATTTTATTTGTTTTGCCATTTTAAAATCACTCCCAACTTTTTAGGGATTTTGGGGCCACCACACAAAATCCCTCATTTTTAATATTTTTTACCGGGATTTTGTGTGGTGGCCCCCGAATCCCGTTTTTATTCTACTATTGCCAAGATATCATCTTGTTTTACAATTAAATATTCTGTTCCTTCATATTTTACCTCTGTTCCAGAATATTTGCTTACTATTATATTATCACCTTTTTTTACATACATTTCTTCTATTTTTCCATCTATTTTTTCTCCAGGTCCAACTTCTATAACTTCTGCAATTTGTGGTTTTTCTTGTGCTCCACTTGCTAATATTATTCCACTTTTTGTTGTTTCTTCGCCTTCTTTCATTTTTATTAGTACTCTACTTCCTAATGGTTTAATCATAATATTACCTCCTTTATTTTTCCATTTAAGGATAATTGTTTTAGCACTCTTTTTAAATGACTGCTAATAATTTATACCTTTTTTTAGCAATTGTCAATATAGTTTGCTAAAATTCACATAAATTTCACAATTAAATTAATAGACATATTCTAACTACATATTCGACTATATATTGTATTCTTCTTATAAGATAAATATTACAAGAAATTATTTTATAGAAAAAAGAATGTAAATAAAAATTCTCATTTTTATTTACATTCTCTCTTATCTTTATTAAATTTGTTTTGCAAATATAATTGTTCTTTGGTCATTACTTGCATCTGTACAAGTTGACAATGTTAATTCTGCTAAACCATTTGTATCTCTACTATAAAAAGATGTATCCGTTGAAGATGTTTCAAATTTATTATAAATTTCATATGTTATAGATTTTCCTCTATAATCTGTAACATAAATTTTAGCTCCATTAGATAATTTCTTTAAATTTGAGAAAAAAGTTCCATTTCTATAATTATGTCCTATTACTACTGTATTTCCTGGTAAATTTAAATTATCACCACTTGGATATAAAACTACTAATGCTTTTTCCAATGCTGGTCCTGTTACCTCTTCTACTATTGGATATTCAAGATTTATTGCAGGTATTTTCATTGTTCCTGCTACAGTATAACCATAATATTTTTTCTTAGTTGATTTTCCACCCGTTCCTGAACTATCTATTGGTGTTTCTGATGCATTATCTAAAGCAACATTTTCGGAACCATTTCCGTCAGAATTTTGATCCCCTGTATTAATATTACCTTCATAATCTTCTACAAAATCAGATGCTTGCTTTGTTGTGCTATATTTTTTTATATAATCATATGCTAAAAATCCAAGTAATGCCACAATTGCTATTATTACTATAACTAATATAACTGTTAATACTTTACTATATTTACTCTCAAACATAATTTTTACCTCCGTAATTTTTACTACAATTTTATTATAGCATATTTGATTATATTTTACAATTTCTTTATATAAAATTTATACTATTTTATCACCAAATTTTGCACCTGCTAAAATATGAAAATGTAAATGCATCACTTCTTGTCCGGCATCTTTTCCACAATTAACTATTACCCTGTATCCTTTTTCTTTAAAGCCTTTTTCTTCAGCTATTTTATTTATAACACCATAAATCTTCCCAACTATAGCTTCATCTTCTTTTTCCATATGTGCTAATGATGTTATATGCTTTTTTGGTATTACTAATATATGAATTGGTGCTGCTGGATTTATATCATTAAAAGCTAATATTTCATCATCTTCATATACTTTACTTGAAGGAATTTCACCTTTTATTATTTTACAAAATAAACAATCTTCCATTTCCATATCCTTTCCTTAGAAAACTGTTTTTTTCCTCCGTCCCCAAAAACAGTTTTCTTTTTTATTTTACTAAAATTGCTTTTATTCTTCTTACACCTGCTGAACTTGCTTCCTCTTTTTTGATTTTAAAAGTTCCAAGTTCACTTGTATTTTTTACATGTGGTCCACCACACAGTTCTTTTGAAACATTTCCTATTGAATATACTGTAACAATATCTGGGTATTTTTCTATAAACATACATTCTGCTCCTGATTTAACAGCCTCTTCTTTTTTCATTTCTTCTACTGTTACTGGTAATCCTTCTTTTATCCATTGATTTACTAAATCTTCTGTTTTTTGTTTTTCTTCATCTGTCATTTTGTGATCACAGTTAAAGTCGAATCTCATTCTGTCAACAGTGATATTTGATCCTCTTTGGTGAGTATCAGGTCCTAAAACTATTTTTAATGCTGCATTTAGTAAATGTGTTGCTGTGTGATATGCTATTGTTATATCATTTTGTTCAGCCAATCCACCTTTAAATTTTTGCTCTGAACCCATTCTTGATTTCTCTTGGTGTGCTTTGAACAATTCATCAAATTTTTTCATATCTACTGTCATTTCATTTTCTTTTGCTAATTCTTTTGTTACTTCTGGTGGAAATCCATATGTATCATATAATTTAAATACTACTTGTCCATCTATCATAGATTTTCCTTGTTCCTTAGACTTTTTCATTTCTTTTTGGAATTCTTTTTCACCATGTGCCAAAGTTTTTATAAATTTATTTTTTTCTTCTATTATTACTGATTTTATTGTTTCGCGATTAGCATCTAATTCTGGATACATTTCTTTTAAGTTTTCCACATTTATATCTATTAATGTTGATATTTCGTCAAGATTGATTTGTAGTTTATTCATATGTCTAACCATTCTACGAATTAATCTTCTTAAAACATATCCTCTATCAACATTGCTTGGCCTTCCACCATCAGATATTATCATCATACTTGAACGTAAATGCTCTGCTACAATTCTTCTGCTTTCTATTATATCCACTTTTTCTAATTCTAACAATTTATCCATAACTGGTTTGAATAATTCTGTGTCAAATGGCGTTTCTTTACCTTGTAATAACATTGCCATTCTTTCTAATCCTAAACCTGTATCAACATTTTTCTGTGCCAATTTTGTATATTTTCCATCTTTACCTTTAAAATATTCCATAAATACATTATTCCAAATTTCAACATATTTACCACAATCACATGAAGGTTGGCAATCTGGCCCACATGCTGGTTTTCCTGTGTCATAAAACATTTCTGTATCTGGTCCGCATGGTCCCTCTTCTCCTGCAATCCACCAGTTATCATCTTTTCCATAATAATATATATGTCCATCTAGTATTCCAGCTTTTTTCCAACATTCTGCAGCAACTTCATCTCTTGGACAGTCTTTGTCCCCTGCAAATACTGTTACTGATAATTTTTCTACTGGTATTTGTAATTCTTTTGTTAAAAAATCAAAACTCATTTGAATTGATTCTTCTTTAAAATAATCACCTAATGACCAATTTCCTAACATTTCAAAATATGTTAAGTGTCTATTATCTCCAACTTCATCTATATCATTTGTTCTTACACATTTTTGGTAATCTGTAAGTCTTGTTCCTAATGGATGTTTTTCTCCTAATAAATATGGTACTAGTGGCTGCATTCCAGCTGTATTGAATAATACTGATGGGTCATTTTCTGGTATTAATGATGCTGATGGAATTACACTATGTCCATGATTTTTAAAAAAGTTTAAATATTTGTTTCTTATTTCTATAGCTTTCATATTCTCTTCCTTTCACTTCACTTTACTATGTTTCAAATTATACTTCATTTTTAACTAAAAATCAATAATTGTATTGTGTTTTTTATTTTTTTCTCGTATAATGAACACTATGGAGTGTATGTGATTTATGAAAAAATTAATTGTTAATAAAAAATATGATGGAAAAAAATTAAATAAATTTTTATTAGAAAATATCCAAGGTTTATCTTTTGGTCTTTTTTGCAATACCCTTAGAAAAAAAGACATAAAAGTTAATGGTAAACGTACAAACAAGGATATTACTATTTTTGATGGAGATGAAATTTTGGTTTATATCTCAGATGAATTATTAAATACTAAATCTTCTTCTGTTGGTTTAGAAATCATTTATGAAGATGATAATATTTTAGTTATTAATAAACCATCTAATATAGAAGTTACAGGAAATAACTCTCTAACTGATTTAGTTCATAAACATTATGAAACTTCATTTTTTAAACCCATGCCTTGTCATAGACTTGATAGAAATACTACTGGTTTAATTTTGTATGCCAAAAGCGAAAGTTCTCTGAATATTCTATTAGAAAAATTTAAAAATCATGAAATTGAAAAACACTATATTGCTCTTGTTTATGGAATTCCACCTATTGATTATAAAAGAGCTGAAAGTTATTTATTCAAAGATAACAAAAAATCTATGGTGTATATTTCTGATACTCCTAAAAAGGGATATGTTAAAATTATTACTTCTTTTTCTGTTTTAGAAAAACACTCTGATAATACTTCTCTTTTAGATGTTCAGATTGAAACTGGAAAAACTCATCAAATTCGTGCTCATTTAGCTTATATGGGTTATCCTATTATTGGTGATGGAAAATATGGAAAAAATGATATAAATAAATTGTTTGGTAAGAAATATCAAATGCTTTGCAGTTATAGTTTAAAATTTGATTTTAAATCAGATAGTGGTATTTTGAATTATCTTAGTTCAAAATGTATTTCTCTTGATAAAAATGATTTGACAGATTATTTTAATGTTTAATTCTTGTGTTTATTTAGTGTTTTTATAATTTTTTTATGATTTTTTTTGATTTTTTTCAAAAATCTATTGACAAATTTTTTACTTAATATTATAATATCAATTGTCGTTAGGACAGCCAGTTTAAATATTAATGCAGATGTGGCGGAACTGGTAGACGCACAGGACTTAAAATCCTGCGGTTGAATAAACCGTGCCGGTTCGATTCCGGCCATCTGCACCAAACATTAATACCTTGTAAATGTTGCAATATCAATAATTTACAAGGTTTATTTTAATAAAATTAATGTAATATCAATGCAATATAATTTTAAAAGTATTTATTAAAATCCATTTTAATCCCTTTTTATTTTCAATCAATGTAATTTATATACCTTCATTTTACTTATTTTTTTAAAATTTAAAAAGTAGGTCATTTGACCTACTAATCTTGATTTTCTCGTATGTATTTTATATCTTTCTGTATAGTCCTTCTTGACACTCTTAGTTCTTCTGATATTTGTTTTGTATCCAACCCCTCCTTAAGGCACTCAGCTATTGCATAGAGTCTCCGCTTTCTTATTTGATGTCTTTCTTCATTATACATACTTATATCCTCCTGTTATGTTTATTATATATAATATTAACATAGTTATATAATTTTTTCAACAGTAACAAAAAAAGAGGTAAATTGAATTTAAACTTTTAGTTTTAATTTATGAAAATAATCTTTAAGACATATTGTAAAATAAAACACAATATGATAATATTTTTATATTAGAAAAAATTTTTACAAATGAAAAAGGAGGTAAAAAATGGATGAAAAAAAATCAATAAAAATTAGTTTATCAACATTCCTATTAATTATTGCAATAATAATTATAATTATCATGGGCTTTTTTATTTACAACTTAAACAATAAACAAACAATATCAACAGTATTAAAAAATGAACCAGATAACAAAACCGCAATATCAGAAAGCAATAAAGTTGAATCAAAAAAAGAAAACTTGCAAACAGCAGAAACAACAAACGAAATAACTAAAAGCAATGAAAAGAATACTACAAAACACACATATTCATATAGTGACATAACAGGAGTATATGAATGGAAAGATGAAAATGAACTTGGTGTAAAATTAGTATTGTCTGAAGATGGAACTTTTGGATATTATTTCGAAGTTGGTGGAATTACAGGAAATTACACTATAGTAGATAATACTATTATACTTAATGAAATGTTTTCACATGGTGGTGGACTAGGTTTAGTTGTTACTAAGGGTGAAAAAAAATTAACAATTAACGATAATAATTCAATTACAGGTGATTTTTCAAATAAAAATTATACCTATGTACCTTCATCTATAACTATGAAAAAAACTGAAAATTCGATAGATAAAACATTTGACATAAGAGAACAAATAAAATCAAGTCTAGGAACAAATTTAAATAATGACATTTTAAAATTCAATTATTAAAATGTATTTAATCCTGTTGAATAATTACACTTATATAAAAAAGTAGAATTTTTTCTACTTTTTTCATTTACTAATTTTTTATCAATTCTGCAATAATTCATATTTCCACAAGTATTAAATCATCACCAATACACTTAACATTCTGCCAAGGAATAACAATATCATTATTAGAAGAGAATATATTCATAAATTTATTACTACCTGGAACAATTATAGACGTTATAACCCCTGTCTCCAAATCAGCACATACATCTTGAACATAACCCAAACGTTTTCCATCTTTAATATTTACAACTTCTTTATGTTTAAAATCCAACCCTTTATCTTGCATACGCCATCCTCCCATCACAATTTTATAAAAAACAATTATTTCAAATTTAAAAAAGACGATATTTAATCGTCTAATAATAATATATTCATATTAAATTAAAAATTCACTATTTATACAATCTTTTTATATGTTCAATAGCATTTTTTTCTAATCTAGAAACTTGAGCTTGAGAAATTCCAATTTCTTCAGCAACCTCCATTTGAGTTCTTCCATCGAAAAATCTTTTAGTAATTATCATCTTTTCTTTATCATTTAATCTTTTCATTATTTGCATTATAGTCATAGTCTCTGTCCAAGCCTCATCTGTATTTTTACTATCTTTTACTTGATCCATTATATAAATACTTTCTGCTCCATCATTATAAATAGGTTCCTGAAGTGATATAGGGTCTTGAATAGCATCAAAACTAAATGAAATATCTTCCCTTTCCACACCTAATTCCTTTGCTATTATATCTATTGTAGGTTCTTTTCCTTTTTCTCTAACATATTTTTCTTTAAATTGCATCGCTTTATACGCTAAATCTCTAACCGATCTACTAACTCTTATACTATTATTATCTCTTAAGTATCTTTTTACTTCGCCGTATAATCATAGGTACTCCGATAAGTGCTAAATTGTACGTCTTGATTTATATCAAAATTGTCTATTGCTTTTATTAGCCCGACACATCCTACTTGAAATAAATCATCTGCATTCTCCCCTCTTCCATAAAATCTTTGTATAACACTTAATACTAACCTTAAATTACCATTTATAAATTTTTGTCTTGCTTCTTCATCACCTTGCTTTATTTTTATTAATAATTCTTCTTTTTCTTCTCTTGTAAGTAAAGGTAATTTTGATGTGTTTACTCCACAAATCTCAACTTTGTTTAACAAAAGAAAACCTCCTTTAGAAATACTTTCTTGTAGTATTTCCAAAAAAGGTCTAAAGTATACTTTTCTATCCTGTCTTACTCATTATTTCTTTTTTCATTTTATTTATTATTTTCTTTTCTAACCTGGATATATAACTTTGAGATATTCCGCAATTCATCAGCAACTTCTTTCTGTGTCTTTTCTTTACCAGTTTTGAATCCAAATCTCATTTCCATTATATCTTTTTCTCTATCATTCAATTTTAATATTGAAGCTCTAAGTAATTTTTTGTCTACTTCATCTTCTAAGTTTCTGGAAGTAATATCCGGGTCTGTTCCTAATATATCTGAAAGTAGTAATTCATTTCCATCACAATCTTTATTTAACGGTTCATCTATCGAAATTTCCCCTTTAGTTTTATTGTTCTTTCTCAAATACATAAGTATTTCATTCTCAATACATCTTGATGCATATGTTGCTAGTTTGATATTTTTATCCGAATTAAATGTATTTACTCCTTTCATCAACCCAATTGTTCCTATTGAAATCAAATCCTCTATACCAATTCCTGTATTTTCAAATTTTTTAGCTATGTATACAACCAGTCTCAAGTTTCTTTCAACTAAAATTTGTCTAGTTTTTAAATTGTCTTCTTCTGATAATTTTTTTATTAACTCTTCTTCTTCTTTCTGTTCTAATGGGGGCGGAAGCGTCTGACTTCCCGCTATATAGAATATCGGCAAATATTCTATCTCATTATTTTCATTTATGTATTTTGCACATATGGTATTTATATTATCAATTCCCTTTTTTAATAACTCAATAATATTCATCTTTACACCTCCGTTTAATATAAATCTATCCCTATCAAGGCATTGTATTCCCCACGTTTCGTAAGAGATTTATTATATATTCCTATTATCGCATTATCTTTTCTTTCTTCTGATTGTTCATTTATAACTTCTAATCTTTCCGGTTTTATGCCTATCAACATACCATTTTGTTTTCCCAATGAAGAAAACGGTATTATTTTTAATCTCGAAATATATTCATTTTTTATGTTCTCTGGTATCTTTCCAAAATCACCTCCCAATATTAATTCCGTATTATTCAAAATTTCTTTTGGCATTAAATCATATAATGATGTTTTTTCAACAACTACCACTGGATTTCCTGTTAAAGGTTCTTTTAGCATATTTCCTGTATCTACCATAGTATCTAGAACAATCTCTTTTCCATTTAACTTTATTTTTACTTTACATATCATATCTTTTTTAGTTATTTTATTTTTTGCAAATTTAAAAGCTATAATTAATATAAATGTTCCTACTATTGCTCCAATAAATATAACTTTTAATACATATGTTCCAACATACATCCCATTTTTTATTATAATATTTTGAGGTTTTAAAACATATATTAAGTATGTTGCAACACCACCAA
>CAYQBQ010000023.1:0-11959 GCA_964415805.1 uncultured Clostridium sp. | reverse complement strand
TTGATTTATCTCTCATTTTTTCTGTTATTTCAAGGTTTCTTCTTGCATTTATATCAAGTGACATATATTTTGAAATATTATAAACTGTAATTTTATTGATGTGGTCAAGTGTAGTCATTTGAGTTTGTTCAATATATTCAATTAACGCATTTATTGAACAAACTGCTAATGTCTTGTCTGCAATGTTTTCTATTTCTTTTTGATTACTATCAATAAAATTAAATCTATATCTTATTTTTTCTGCATCATCTGTGAAAAATTTATCATTAAATCTTGTAATATATGAGTCAAATCTTTCTTTTATTTTGTCCATTTCTTCTTGGCAATCTGACATCATGCTGTTTATTACAAGTTCTGATGGCATATATCTTGCGATTTCGTCTAGAACTAATGGGAAGTTTTGGTTGTCCTTTATTTCTGCAGAATAAAATTCACCTGTTGAAATATCACATACACTAATTCCAAAGTAAATTCCAGATTTAAAAATTGACATTATGAAATTATTTTTTCTTTCTTCTAGCATGTTACTGTCAACTACAGTTCCTGGTGTTACAACTCTAATAACGCCTCTTTTTACTATTCCTTTTGCTGTTTTTGGGTCTTCTAATTGCTCACATATTGCAACTTTATAGCCTTTTGCAATTAATCTTGATATGTATATTTCTGCTGCATGATGTGGTATTCCGCACATTGGTGCTCTTTCTTCTTGTCCACAGTCTTTTCCTGTTAGTGTTAGTTCTAGTTCTCTTGATGCTGTTACTGCATCGTCAAAGAACATTTCATAAAAGTCTCCTAGTCTGTAAAATAGGATGCAGTCTTTGTATTGTTCTTTTGTTTCAAGATATCTTTGCATCATTGGTGAAAATTCTGCCATATTTATTACTCCCTTTCTTCTCCATCTATTTCATTTTGTTTTTTAATATTCTTTCTATCTTCCACTATATTCTCCTTTTATTTTAACTCACCTTTCAAATACCACATATGTTCAGAAACAATTTTAAGTTCAACCATATTTCCAATCAAGTTTTTATCACCTTCAAAAATAACAACTTTGTTACTATCAGTTCTACCAGTAAGCATATCAGCATTATTTTTGCTAGTGCCTTCAACTAAAACTTTTTGTGTAGTTCCAACATATTTTTTATTATTTTCAGCAATTTGGCCTTCAACTAAAGCCTTTAATTTATCAAATCTTACATGTTTTTGTTCTTCTGGGACTTGATTTTCCATTCTATTTCCTGGTGTTCCAACTCTTTTTGAATAGATGAACATATATACTTGCTCGAATTTTACTTTTTCTACAACATCTAAAGTATCTTCAAATTCTTCATCTGTTTCACCTGGAAAACCAACTATTATATCTGTTGATAATGTTAAGTTTGGTATTCCAGCTTTCATTTTTTCTACCAAGTTTAAGTATTGATCTTTAGTATATTTTCTATTCATTTCTTTTAATACTTTTGTATTTCCAGATTGTAATGGTAAGTGTACTAATTTACAAACTTTATCACATTCAGCAATTGCTTTTATAACATCATCTGTAAAGTCCTTTGGATGTGGTGATACGAATCTGATTCTTTCTATTCCATCTATTTTATTTACTGCTCTTAATAGTGTTGCAAAAGAATTTACACCTTCATACTCTTCAAATTCTATTCCTTTTTCACGTTCTACTCTTAAATATGAATTTACGTTTTGTCCTAAAAGTGTAATTTCTTTATATCCTTGTTTTGCAAGTTCTCTTACTTCTTCAATTATTGCTCTAGGTTCTCTGCTTCTTTCTCTTCCACGTACATATGGAACTATACAGTAACTACAGAAGTTATTACATCCATTCATTATTGTTACAGATGCTTTTATGCTACTATCTCTTTTTATTGGTAAGCCTTCATATACTTTTCCATCTATGTCTAATATGTCTTCTAGTTTTGTTTTGTTTTCTATAACTTCATATAAATCTTGTGGAAATTTATGCAATGTATGTGTTCCAAATATTATGTCTGTGTATGGATAACTTTCTTTTATTTTGTCTGTGATATGTTTTTCTTGCATCATACATCCACCAATTGCTATTATTGTTCCACGTTCTTCTTTTATTTTTTTAAGTTCCCCTAATTTTCCAAATAGCTTGTCCTCTGCATTTTCTCTTACACAACAAGTATTAAATAATGCTAAATCTGCTTCCTTTTGATTTTCTGTTCTTGTATATCCCATTTCTTCTAGCATTCCACATAGTTTTTCAGAATCATTTTCATTTAACTGACATCCCATTGTAAGTATACTATATTTTAAATTTTTATTTTCATTTAATTTTTTTACTTTTTCTATATACTCTTTTTGTTCTTTTATTTCATTTTCTGTTTTCATATTTTTTCCTCCAATATGCTATATTTTATTATATTTTGTTGTATTTTGCAAGATTTTTTCGACAAAAAAAGATGTCTATTTAAGACATCTTCTGTGTTTAAAATTATTATTTCATATAATCATTTATCTTTTTCATAAATATGAATCTATCAATAATATCTAATACACCATAAATAACTATTATAATTCCCATAGTTGTAATTACTATATTTTCATTTATTAATATTATAATACCTGCTAGCATCATTAATATTGATAGTAAAACTGCAACTGTCCAGTATGGTGATTTAACTTCTTTCCATACTAATGTAGTTTGAAGGTCCATTATTCCCGTTGCAATAATCCAAATTCCAACTATTACTCTGAAAAATGATAATATAGTGTCTGATGCAAATAATATTATAACTCCTAATATTACAGTGATTAGTGCTATAGTTAATAACCAATCTTCTTTAGTATCTGAAGTATAATACTCTACTAATTTTAAAACTCCCATTGCTATAAATACAATACCTAATATTATAGAAATTGCTCCTACTGTTTCGTTTGGTTTTGCAATTAATAATGCTCCAAATAGTACAAATATTATTGAAATAACTATATCTGTCCAACTTGATCTTTTTAAAAATTTTTCAAACATGATACTCCCTCTCTTTCTTTTGTATTTGCATACATAATATCACAATATTCTAAAAATGTATACAAAAAATTTAAATTTTATACAAAAAAATAAAATAGCACTTTTACTCTTGTGCTATTCTAATTGTTTTATGCATTTTCAGTTTCTTTTTTTGCTACTACTTGTTTTCCATCATAATATCCACAGTTTGAGCAAACTCTATGTGGCATTACAGGTTCATGACAATTTGGACATGTAGCAAATTTTGGTTCTTCTTTTTTCCATGTTGATCTTTTTGTATGTGTTCTTGCTTTTGACCATCTTCTTTTTGGTTGTGCCATTTCTATTCCCCCCTCGCTTAAAGATATATTGTTTTATATCTATTTGAAATTTTATCGATTTATTTGCACTATAAAATTATACAAGTATTTTTTGTTTTTGTCAACTCTTTTGCAACTTTAAGTTTTTATTTTTTGTTTATTGTCTAATCACTTCTTGTTTTTTATAATCAATACAGTATTTCTTATACAACTCTTTTACATTATTTTTTGTTAATGCTTTATCAATTCCAACTTCACTTACTTGTGTAAAAAAATCTGTAATTAAATGTTCAACTTGGTCATTTACTAAGGTTTTATCTCTTTCATATAACCAATATTGTAATTCATATTCTTTTGTCCAATCTTTTCCTTTATATATTATTCCTGCTGCCAATTTATCACATAACATTTCAGCAACATATTTGTATGGTATAATTGGTGTTTTGTCTGGTGCACTTAAATCCACCCAATAATCCGTGTGATGTTTATTTCTTCCTTTATGATGTAGCCAAGCCTTTGAATATCCCTCTGTTTTTTTACAATCTGTTATTGGAGAATGATGTCCATTAAAATATTTTACTCCCTCCCAAAATTCAGTTGGTGAATATTTAGAAAGGTCATGAACAAATCCTCTCCATGGTTGACCTACTTTACAACATAACTTAAATACAACCCATCTGTGTCTTGTGATTACCATAAAATGTTTTACTATGTTTCCTAAGTACATTTAATTTCATCTCCCTTATTACCTGTTTTAGTTTATCATATAATTTTTTTAAACGCAACATTTTTTAATAATTGCATATAATATAAATAAAACTTGGTGTAAAAATATTAGATTATTGAAATTTGCTGATATATAAACAAATTTCAAATAAACTAAATTTCTAAAAATTTTGGAGGTAATTTATGTGTGGTTTTGTTGGTTTTATAGATTTCAAGAATGATGTATCATCTAAAAAAAATATCCTACTTAATATGAATTCTACTCTTTCCAAAAGAGGCCCTGACGAAGATGGTTATTACATAGACAAAAATGTTGCTCTTGCTCATAAAAGACTTATTGTTATTGATCCAGAACGGTGGAAAGCAACCTATGATAGAAAGATATTCTTATGGCGAATATGTTATTGTTTATAATGGTCAAATATATAATACAAAAAAATTAAAGGAAGTTTTATTGGAAAATGATTTTTCTTTTAATGGTCATTGTGATACAGAAATTTTATTAAAATCATATATACATTATGGTCGTGATGTTGTAAATCATTTAAATGGAATTTTTGCTTTTGCTATTTGGAATAATAGAAAAAAAGAACTGTTTTTGGCTCGTGACCATTTTGGTGTTAAACCTTTATTTTACACGATTAAAAATGACGCTTTAATCTTTGGGTCAGAAATTAAAGCTTTATTTGAATATCCTGGCATAGAAAAAACTTTAGATAATCAGGGAATTTGTGAATTGTTTGGAATTGGTCCTGCACATACACCTGGTACTACGATTTTTAAAGATATTTATGAAATAAAACCTGCGCATTGTGCAACATTCAATAGCTATGGTTTGCATATTGAACGTTATTGGAAATTAAAATCAGAGCCTCATACAGATAGCTTTGGAACAACTTGTCAAAAAGTTAAGTTTTTGTTAAATGATGCAATTACAAAACAACTTGTTTCTGATGTTCCTTTATGTACTTTTCTTTCTGGTGGTTTAGACTCCAGTATAATTACAAAATTTGCTTCTGATTATTGTAGAGATAATGGTTTACCACCTTTGGATACTTATTCAATAGATTATGTTGATAATGATAAAAATTTTGTAAAAAGTGACTTTCAACCTAATTCCGATAATTATTATATTAATTTAATGAATAAAAATTTGCATACGAATCATCATCAAATTGTAATTGATACTCCTGAACTTGCAGAGTATTTAGAGGATGCTATGATTGCTCGTGATATGCCTGGTATGGCGGATATTGATTCTTCTTTGTTGTTGTTTTGTAAAAATGTTAAAAAGGAGATGACTGTTTCGCTTACTGGTGAATGTGCTGATGAGATTTTTGGTGGTTATCCTTGGTTTTTCCGTGAAGATGCATTAAATAGTGGTACTTTTCCTTGGTCTATTGCTATTGATGAAAGGCAAAAACTTTTGAATCCTGTTATTGGTAAAAAAGTTAATCTAAAAAGTTATATTGATTATAGATATAATGAAAGTTTGTCTGAGGTTGAAATTTTGGATTCAGATTCTTCTGAAACTGCTGAAAAAAGAAAAATCTCTCATCTTACTTTGAATTGGTTTATGCAAACTCTTTTGGACCGTTCTGATAGAATGGCTATGTATAATGGTTTTGAACTTCGTGTTCCTTTCTGTGATTATCGTTTAGCACAATATGTTTGGAATATTCCGTGGGAAATTAAGGCTTTAAAGGGGCGTGAAAAAGGATTACTTAGATATATTTGTAGGGATTTCTTACCTGATGAAATTGTTGATAGGAAAAAATCTCCTTATCCTAAGACTCATAATCCTACTTATTTAGCTAAGGTTAAGGGTATGCTTTCTGATATTATGAAGGATAAAAATGCTCCTATTAATAATTTGCTTAATCGAGAGTACATTTTAGATATTTTGAATACTGATGGTTCTGCTTTTACTAGACCTTGGTTTGGTCAGCTTATGACTGGGCCTCAACTTATGGCTTATTTGTGCCAGGTTAATATGTGGCTTGAAAAGTATCAACCTAAAATTGAGATTTAAGTTTAAAATAGAGGTTTGAAGATAACCTCTATTTTACTTTTAATTTTTTCATGTTTAAATAAATTATTTTATTTTTCCTATTTTAAAAGCCAATTGGCTAAATCATATATTTGAACACCTTCGTACTGATAATCATCATGTCTAGTTCTTGCAATTAATATCTTTGGATATGCATCTTTTATTTTTAGCAATGGTCTTACTTCTCTATCAAAAGTTTTATCATCACTTATATTATCAGAAACTTGAACATATATTTTTTCGTTCATCTTCATTGCAACAAAATCTACTTCAGCATTATAAAGTTCGCCAACATAAATTTCATACCCTCTCCTTAATAATTCAATTGCAACTATATTTTCGTATATTCTTCCATAATTCATATTTTTAGTTCCAAGTTTTGCATATTTAAAAGTTTGATCTACCAAATAATATTTATCAACAGATGACAAGTATCTTTTTCCTTGAATATCATATCTTCTTATTTTATAAAAAGCAAAAGCATCACACAAATAATTTATATAGTTAGCTATTGTTTTATCATTAGTATTTATATTTGCTTGATTTAAAATATTTGCAATTTTTCTATACGAAGTTAAATTTGAAACATTATCCATCATAAATTCAGTTAAACTATCCATTAGTCCCATATTTTGAATATTATATTTTTGTTGTATATCTCTAACAATTAAAGCATTATACACTTCGTTTATATAATTATATTTTTTATTCACATCATTATAAATATATGAGCCAGCCATTCCTCCTTCAAGAACATATTTTTCAAAAGCATCTTGTACACTCTCATAATTAAAGTATTTCATAAATTCCTTAAAAGAAAATGGGTATACTTGTATTTCATATGTTCTACCTGTAAATAACGTTGCTAAATCACTACTTAATAAAAAAGCATTTGAACCAGTTATATATATATCATATTTTTCTTCTGCATGTAAACTATTTATTGTTCTTTCAAATTCTTTACACATTTGAACTTCATCTATTAATACAAAATTATTTTTTCCTACTATATAATGTTTCTCTATATAATTATTTAAAGATATATAATCTCTTAAATTATCAAATTTGACTAAATTAAAATTAATATCAATTATATTATAATCCTTTATATTTTCTATAATGTAATTTTTAAACATTTCCAATAATTTTGACTTTCCACTACGTCTAACACCTGTTATTACCTTAATGTCCGTCGTTCCTATGACTTCTATTAATTCTTTTAAATATTCTCTCTTTATTAATTTCATAATAATTATTCACCTCATATATATTATATCATCCATTTCGCAAAAAGTAAATATTTGTGTTTTTGCGAAATAGATATTATTATTATATCTCTTTATAAAATTAATATTCAAAATTTTCATTATATCTTTTTCTTTTAGTAATCACATGTTTTATATTATTTTTTCATTATTTTTTATAAAAGACTTCATATGTGGCTTGAGAGGTATCAGCCTAAGATTGAACTATAAAGCTAATATAGAGGTTCCATTTTGAAGAACCTCTTCTTTGTTTCTTATGTTTTTTGCTATTGTTACATCTGTTTCAAGTATTTTTCCATCTGGTGCATTTTTCCAAGTTGTTAGTCCCATATTCTCTTTTTTACTATCCACCCTATTATGAATTATTTCAGGAGCAGTCATTCCAGTAATTGCAAAGTGTAACTTATTTTGAACATTTTTATAAAATTCCTGTGTCGTTTCGCTAGTTTTATCATAATCAAAACTGCATTCTTTATATATATCTGTTATTTTTTGATAAAATCTTCTTTCACTTGCCCTAATTTCTTTTATTTTTACTAATAATTCATCAAAGTAATCTTTTCCAAATTTAGGTCCATTTTTTAGCATTTCACTATTAACAACAAAACCTTTTTTTATATATTCTTTTAATGTTTTGGTTGCCCATATTCTAAAATCTGTTGCTTCTTTTGAATTTACTCTATATCCTACAGCTATAATTGCGTCAAGACTATAAAATGTTACTTCTCTTGAAACTTTTCTATTTCCTTCATTTTGAACTACTCTAATTTTTTGAGTAGTTCGATTTTCATTTAATTCCCCTGTTTTGAAAATGTTTTGTAAATGATATGTAATATTATTTTCTGCTACATTAAATAATTTTGACATTGATTTTTGAGTTAGCCAAAAATCTTCTTCATTATATAAAACTTCTACTGATATATTTTCATTATTTTGGCTTTGGTAAATAATTAAATCTCTTAAATTTTCTATATTATTCAACTTTAATCACAACCTTTATCTTTAATTCTGTCTTTTTATTTGTTCATCTGTTATTAATGAATATTTTATAATTTTATCTCCATCCAAATTTTCTCTATGCATATCAATTGCAGTAATTTGATGATTATCATATGTTGTATAATAGTAAATTCCTTTATTTGCATTACAGCAAGAGGTGTAAAGTGTTATTTCATATTTACCTTCATTTACTTCACAACAACCTCTTTGTTGGTCAACTGAATTAAGGATATGGAAAAATTGACTAACACTCTCTTTCTCACCATCTCCAGAAATTGAATTCATTTTTACAAAAGCTGCTCTTATAAACCTAGATTGTGATGACAAATCCCCTGGAAGTCCTATAGCCCCCATTCCACGACTATATTGATTTAATTCTAATCCTTTTGCAAAAGTATTTTCTGGTGTTTTAGTTGATAAGTTTCTGTAATTATTTAACGCAAATATTTGCTTATCAAATGGTGGATTATTTGTTAATACACCAACTGGATTGTCATATATTTTTATTCCTTCTTTTACTGATTCTACTACTATGCACTCTTCTTTGTCTGCAATAATCCAATGTAATTGTGCAAGAGGTAATTTGTCATTAAATGGAATATTGATAAAATTCATTTTCTCAATTAATATTCGTGTTTCTTTTACTGTTGCACATTTGCCTAAAATCCATGGAATAAACTCAAATTGTGTTATATTGTATTTTCCTTCGATTTCTTCATGATAATATGCATTACCCACAAAATTTAGTCCTGCAATTCCAAGTCCTTTTTCATTTATTGCATCATAATATAAAGGGTATTCTTCTACAACATGTGCCATGCCAATCATTGCATAATGATTATTCATTACCCCTTCTTTTTTTAAATAAAATGGATAGTTTCTTGGAGTGATTGTAACTTCATCTCCATATGAAAACTCATAATCTAATGTACGACCAAAATAAAAGTCTTTTGTTTTATATGTTGCTGCTGTACACATAAACATTCCTCCTTAAAATTCTATTATTTTTTCCCAAGTAAGATTTTCTTTTCCAAAATGTCCATAATTTGTTGTTAGTCTATAAATTGGTTTTTGCAAATCCAAATAATTTATAATTCCTCTTGGAGTTAAATCAAATCTATTATTTATTTTATTTACTATCTCTTCTTCTGAAATAGTGTTTGTCCCAAAGGTATTTACATATATTGCTACAGGTTTTGCAACTCCTATGCTATAGGCTAGTTGTATTTCACATCTTTTTGCATATCCATTTGCTACAATATTTTTTGCAATAAATCTTGCCATATAAGAAGCTGACCTGTCTACTTTTGTTGCATCTTTTCCTGAAAAAGCTCCTCCACCATGTCTTGCAAAGCCACCATAAGTATCTACTATTATTTTTCTTCCTGTTAGTCCACTATCTCCTAATGGGCCTCCTATTACAAATCTTCCTGTTGGATTTATAAAATATTTTGTATTATTATCTAATAGTTTGTTTGGTACTGTTGGTTTTATAACTTTTTCTATTACATCTTTTTTTAAGTTTTGTATATCGACTTCTGGTAAATGTTGTGTAGAAATAACTATTGTATCTACTCTTTTTGGTAACTCATCATCATATTCTACTGTAACTTGTACTTTTCCATCTGGTCTTAAATAATTTATTATGTTCTCTTTTCTTACTTGTGCTAATCTTTTTGCTAATTTATGTGCTAATGTAATAGGAAGTGGCATTAATTCTTCTGTTTCATTGCATGCATATCCAAACATTATTCCTTGGTCTCCTGCGCCTTCTGATTCAATGTTTTCTCCTTCTTTATCTTCTAATGATTTGTCTACTCCCTGTGCTATATCTGGTGATTGTTTTGATAAATTTATTTTTATTGAACATGTCCTATAATCTATATCATATTCACTGTTTTCGTAACCTACTTCTTTTATTGTGTTTCTTACAACTTTTTCTATATCTACATTTGCTGTTGATGTTATTTCTCCTGTTATATATATTTCACCTTTTCCTGCTACAGTTTCACATGCTACTCTTGCATTTTTATCTTTTTTTAGATAGCTGTCTAATATACTATCTGATATATAATCACATAGTTTGTCTGGATGCCCTTCTGTAACACTTTCTGATGTAAATAATTTTTTCATTTTTATCAATCCCTTCATATATTCATTTTACTTATTATTTCTATAAACTCATTATCTTCTATTTTAGAAATTGCAAAACATTTCTAAAATGCTATCATCTATATAATTGTCTATAATTAAAATTTTATTCTTAGTCTAACTTTTTGTCATGTTCCAATATTTTATATTCAATATTTCACATCCTTTTTAATTGGGTTTATTATAAAACATTTGTTTTTATGTGTCAATGTATTTTATGTTATTTTCTGATAATTTTTTCGACAAAATCTGACATAAAAAATGAGACAATTTAGGACTGTCCCCATTGTCTCAAATTTCATCAAAGATTTTCTTTATTTCATCATTGTAATAAATAGCACCACATGGTCTAATATCATCACCAATTTTAACTTGAATGTTCATATTATTTTTATCTCCTGAAAAATATTTAATAGCACATCTTAATTTTTCTTTTTGTTCTTCTGTGTAATTGGTAATATCAAATGTTACAACTTTGGGTTTTTCTTCGCCTAAGTCTTTTATTTCATTTGCTATTATTGTTGGTGCTTGGTCTTCTCTTATGCTTAAACGCCCATCGATAGCTACAATATTTTCTTCTATAAGACTTTTTCCCGCTCCTATAACAGCATTTTCGAATGCTATTATTTCAACTGTTCCATATAAATCTTCGACTGCTATAAATGCCATTATTTTATTGTTTTTAGTGTATTTTCTTTTTATTGATGTTATTATTCCTGCATACTTTACTTTTTGTCCATCTACAAATTTTGGTTTTGTTACTTGTATTTGTGTATTTTCTTCGACATCACTTGTACTTGTATTTGTTTGTTCGTTTATTTGTGCTAATTCTAGACTGCTTATGTTTGTTGTATGCATTATTTGTTCTCTAAATTTTTCTAATGGATGCCCTGATATGTATATTCCAAGCATTTCTTTTTCCATTGACAACAATTCTCTTTCTGGTAATTCTTCATGTTCCTTAAATTGATATTTTTGTTTTTCTCTTTCTTCTTTTTCTTGTTCTGTTCCAATGTCAAACATTGATACTTGTCCACTAAATCCCTTTTTCTTTCCACTTTGTATTGTGTCAATAATTGTCTCAAATGATTCTAATAAAGTTGCTCTTGTTTGTTCAAATTCATCAAATACGCCTGCTTTTATTAGACTTTCCACGCATTTTTTGTTTACTTGTGTGTCTGCTATTCTTTCACAAAAGTCTGTAAAGCTTTTGTATTCTCCATTTTCTTGTCTTTCTTTTACTATATTTTCAACTGGTACTGTTCCTACATTTTTTATTGCTCCTAGTCCAAAACGTATTTTACCAGCCTTTTTTGTATTTTCTATTTCAACTGTAAAATTTTCAAAGCTTTTATTTATATCTGGTTTTAGTATTTGTATTCCAAGTCTTTTACATTCATCTATATACTGTTGTGCTTTGTCTAAATTTCCTAAATAACTATTTAAAGTTGCTGCCATAAAT
>CAYQBQ010000022.1:0-12137 GCA_964415805.1 uncultured Clostridium sp. | reverse complement strand
GACGTTCTTAAATTGGTTCAAAAAAGACACTTTGATTATACTCTCTTTATTAACTAAAAACAAGAGTTTGGTAAGAGCTTTTGTTGTTAAATTTTAAAAAATATGTTTAAAAAGAAGAACCACATATATGTGGTTCTTCTTATTTTGATTTTTCAGGCAATTTAGGGAAATCTTCAAAAATATTATTTTTAGCAATTTTAAATAAAGCATTTAATGTTTGCCAAATCATATCCTTAGTCTCATTATCAATATTTTTATAAGATGTCATAATAGCTCTTCCATTAGAAAACCAATTAGACTTTAACTCTTTCATAGTCTGTGCATCAGTAGCATTTAAAATATCAAAAACAACATCTATAACTTGTTCTCTTTTTGCAGGTTCAACATTTTCAAGCCATCCCTTTATAGTTTTATCAACAAATTCACTTCCATCAGTAAGTTCTTTCAAAGTTACAAATTCTTTACCTAATACTTGCCAACTATATAAGTCATGTTGCATTATTCCTTTTTGAACACTTTCTACAACAGTATATTTTTCTTTATGATTCATTAGTCTTCCTATTATAGATGATTGTGGAATATATGTATGTACCTTTTTTATTGTCTCTTGATATTCAGGTGTTTCTATAACATCTTCACAAAATCCAGGACCATCATTATTATAAACATTTATTATTCTATCTTTTATCTCATTGCTTACAAATGTTGCCGCATAAACTGCTATATTTCCACCCTTTGAATGTCCTCCAATTCTTATTTTTTTATCAGGATATTCTTTTGCTATAATTTCCAGATATTCTTTTGCTGATATTTGTGATGCAATATGGCTTTTAAAGCTCATATTAAAATCTTCTTTCCAGCCAACAATTGTATTGTCTGTCCCTCTATATGATACAAATATTGTATCATCTGGCATTAATACCGTAATTGCAGAAAACTGTTTTTCTTGCTCTACATCTATTTTATTAATATATTTTGTAGCAAGCATTTCTCCAAATCTTTTTGACTGACCCATTAATGGAAATAAGTCAACATCATCCTTCCATAATATTGGTAATTTATTTATATCTTGTTTATTAAATCTTTCGCTTAATTCTTTAATTGTTACTACTTCATTTTCTTCTATTATATTATCAAATGGAAAATATGAAAATCTAGATAATATCAAATTATCAATTTCATTAAACTCTGATTTTTCTAAATCCAAATCCCCTCTCCATTTAATATAATCACAAACATTCGCCATATCATTACCTCTCATATCTGTTTACTACTTAAATCAATTAGTAAATCCATATTATCATCTTTTGCTGCTTTATTTCTCCTTATTGCTCCACACTTTTTGCATTTAAAAACAATAACATAACCTTTTTTGCCATCTATCTCCATACTAACAGGCTCTAAATCCCCATGGCAACATTCTGCTCTATCACCAGGATTTTTATCAACATGTTTTGAATGCAAACAATATGGACAGTGATTTCTGCACGAATATCCTAGTTTAGGAACTTTTTTTCCGCAATTTTCACATATGAATTCTTCATCAATTTCCGTAAATTTACTATTATTTAACATTATTTACTCCTTTTGAGACAAGTGGGACAGTCCTATTTTGTCTCATTTATTTTGTCAGTTTTTGTCGTATTATATTTTAATTTTTTTCGACAAACTTCGACTACTTTAATGAGACAAAATTGGACTGTCCCAACTGTCTCAGTGTAAGTCAAATGTTCCGCCTCCTATAAATTCTTTTAATAATGAATTGTTTGGTACGTATTCGTTTGGTATTTCTCTAAAATATTTTAATATATTTATTAATCTTTGTGCTTCAGCATATTCTTTGTCCTCATTTGTTATCTCTTCTAGTAGCGGCATTGCTATTGGTTTTAATGCATTCAGTTCATAAATTAGTGATGTGTTAAATATTTTGTCCGCTTCTTCTTGGTATGGGAATATATTTTTTTCTTCTCCTTCTGTTACTTTGTGCCATGTATTTAGTGTATGTATTGCTGAATAACTTCTAAATTGGTAATCTCTTACTATCCTTCTTATTAACCTTGTATCTGTTGTTGATATTCTGTTATATCTATCCATATTTAATACTGTTAATGCACTTATATATATTTTATATTTTTGATCTTTTGAAATTTGACTTGTCAATTTATCATTTAAACAGTGTATTCCTTCTATTACAAGTATTTCATCATCTGCTAATTTCATTGTCTTTCCATTGTATCTTTTTGTACCAACTGAAAAATCAAATTCTGGTATTTCTATTTCTTCACCATTCAACAACTTTACAAGATGTTCATTAAATAGCTCTAAGTCTATAGCTTCTATACATTCAAAATTATATTCTCCGTTTTCGTCTCTAGGCGTATCTTGTCTTTCTACAAAATAATTATCTACAGAAATTGTTACTGGTTTTAGTCCATTCAACCTTAATTGAATTCCTAGCCTTTGTGCAAATGTTGTTTTTCCTGATGATGATGGTCCTGCTATTAATACCATTTTTACATTTTTTCTTTTTGCTATATCATCGGCTATATTAGCTATTTTCTTCTCATGTAACGCTTCTGCAAGCATTATTATATCTTCAATTCTATTTTCTTGAATTGCTTTATTCAATTTATATACAGTTAATACATCTAGGACTGAATGTATTTTTTCAAATTCTTCTAATGCCCATGCTAATTTTTTTGTTTCTTTAAATTCAGGCATTTCTGTTGGATTTTTTGAACTTGGGTATCTTATTAAAAATCCACTATTATATTTTACAATATCAAATTTTTCTATAACTCCTGTTCTATTACTTAATACACCATAACAGTAATTGTAATATTTTTCACAATAATATATATATATTTCATCATTTTCTTCAAAATCAAATTGAAGTCTTCCTTTTGATGTATTTGTCTCTTCGTAAAATTTATCTGCTTCTTCTCTTGTCATTGTTACTTTTTTTATTTTCAAGTCTTTTGTTATAATTTCTTGCATTTTTTCTTTTAATTTAGATATAAATTCTTTTGTTATTGTTACATTATCACATTTACAAAACATTGCATTTCCTAGCTGATATTCTACCATTAACTTTTCGCTTGGGTATAGGCTTTCAAATGCTTTTCCCATTATATATACAAGTGTCCTTACATATATTTTCATTCCTTCTTTTGATGATGTATCTATTAATTCTATTTGTGCATCATTTTCTATTTCTGTTTCTAAATTTCTGTATTCATTATTATATAAACATCCTACAACTTGATATTTATTTTTTTCTATTTCGTCTTTTAATGCTTTACTTACTGTTAATCCTTTTTCTATTTCTATTTTTTTACCATTATATTTTATATTCATTTTTTATCCTCCTCTTTTGTCATATGATTTTATTTTATATCAAGTATACAAATAAGTCAACGAACATTTTTCTATTTTTTTAATATATTATTAATAAATAAAATAATGGAGGTATTATTATGCAAAATAGATACAAAGTAGCTATTATTGGAAGTACAGGATTAGTTGGAAGAACTGTTTTAAAGGTATTAGAAGAAAAAAACTTTACTAATTGTACATATACTCTATTTTCTTCCAAAAAATCAGCTGGAACCAAATTACAATTTTTAGGTCAAAATTATATAATTCAAGAACTTACAGAAGACTCATTTAATGCTAATTTTGATTATGCAATTTTCTGTGCTGGAGGAAGCGTTTCGGAAAAATACGCTCCTATTGCAGTTTCAAAAGGATGTATAGTTATTGATAACAGTAGTGTTTTTAGAATGAATAAAGATGTGTCTTTAGTTGTACCTGAGGTAAATCCTGAAAAAATTTTTGAAAATAAAGGAATTATAGCAAATCCTAATTGTTCTACAATTCAGGCTGTTGTTGCTTTAAAACCTTTAGATGATAAATATAAGATTAAAAGGATTGTTTATTCAACATATCAAGCTGTTTCTGGAAGCGGTAAAGCAGGAATTGAAGATTTAGAAAATGGAATTAAAGGCATAGCTCCAAAAAAATTTCCACATCAAATTGTTAATAATTGTTTACCACACATTGATGTTTTTATGCCTGATGGTTATACAAAAGAAGAATATAAAATGATTAATGAAACTAGAAAGATTTTAAATAAACCATTTCTACCTATAAGTGCAACTTGTGTTCGAGTTCCTGTTAAGAATTGCCATAGCGAAAGTATAAATGTTGAATTTAAAACTAATTTTGATATTTATGATGTTAAAATGTTATTGCAGAATTCACCTGGAATTATATTGGTTGATGATATAGAAAAAAATTATTATCCTTTGTCTACTAAAGCCGATGGCTTTGATGATGTTTTTGTTGGTAGAATTAGACGTGATTTTAGTGTTCCTTATGGTATTAACTTATGGGTTGTTGCTGATAATTTACGTAAAGGTGCTGCTTCTAATGCTGTTCAAATTTTAGAAAAGTTGCTATTATCTTAAATATTTAATTTAGTTCCATGTTAAAACCATTGCTACTTTTATGCTTTTATTATAAAAATGATTTGATTTTATTTCTGAATATAAAAATATAAAAGACACATTACTTTATTTTTAGTAATCGTGCCTTTTTACTTATAAAGATATGTCGTCCCCAAAAGGACAAAAATAAAAGAGGTTGAAAAGTTTATTTTTCATAACCTCTTTTTTATATTATTCTGCTGATTCCTCTGTTTCTGGAGCTTCATAAGCTTCTAATATAGCTTTTTGAATTTTCTCTCTTGTTTCAGCATTGATTGGATGAGCTATATCTCTGAATTCTCCGTTTGGAGTTTTTCTGCTAGGCATAGCTATGAATAATCCATTTTGGCTTTCGATAACTTTGATATCATGTACTGCGAATTCGTTATCGAATGTTACAGAAGCAACAGCTTTCATTCTGTTCTCTGAATTTACTTTTCTTAAACGTACATCTGTGATTTGCATTTTGCGTGCACCGCCTTCCTTAAGTTTTTATTATTTTGTACATATTAGTTTATTCTTATGTACTTATTTTATTATTCTCCATAAAAAAATTTTTTCCTTCTTTTTTTTACAATTTTTTTTATTTTTTTAAAAATTTATTTCTAAATACAAAAAATTGTACTATTTGTAACTAATTGATAATATTAATTTAATAGTATGATTATAATAATCTTTTGATTCCTGTAATAATTTATATTATTCACTGAACTGTAACTATTAATAACTTTCCTACAATAAAAATTTTGTGAAAACTATTGAATTTTTAGTCATATAATTATATAATCATTCTGTTATAAAATTTCTTAAAACATAAATAATTAGGGAGTGAATTTTAAAAATGCCAAATATAGAAAATATAAAAATATATAAAAATATACACATGATAGGTATTGGTGGAGTAAGCATGAGCGGTATTGCAGCAATACTAACAAATTGGGGATTTAATGTTACAGGTTCAGATTGGGCAAAATCTGAATCTACAGAGAAATTAAATTCTATGGGAATTAAAGTTACAATAGGACACAACTTAGAAGATGTTGCAAAATCTGATGTTGTGGTTTATTCTGCTGCAATAAAACAAGACGACCCTGAAATGGTAGAGGCTAAAAGGTTAAATATTCCAACAATCGAAAGAGCTGATTTTTTAGGTGAACTTACTAGATGTTTTGAAGATACTATTTGTATTTCAGGTACGCATGGAAAAACAACAACAACTTCTATGATTTCACTTTGTTTCTTAGAAGCTTTAAAAGACCCTAGTATACAAGTCGGTGCTTTTTTAAATGCACTAGATGGTAATTACAAAGTTGGTTCTAGTGAACATTTTATTATAGAAGCATGTGAATATGTTGAAAGTTTCTTAAAATTCAGTCCTAAAGCTGAAATTATTTTAAATATAGATAATGACCATCTTGATTATTTCAAGACTTTTGAAAATATAAAAAATGCTTTTGTAAAATATGTTAAATTATTACCAAATGATGGTTTATTAGTTATTAATGGTGATGATAAAAATTGCTTGGATTTACCTCAATACACTAAATCACAAATAATTACATATGGTGTTAATAATAATAATACTAATTTTTATGCAGAAAATATAGAATTTGATAATGATGGTTTCCCTGAATTTGATGTATATAAAAACGGTGAATTTTTCATTAAAATTAAATTGTCTGTACCAGGTGCTCATAATGTTTTAAATGCACTTGCATGTATATCTTTGTGTGATTATTATAAAATTGATAAAAATAATTTACAAATTGCTTTAAAAAAATTCACAGGTGCTCATAGAAGGTTTGAATTTAAAGGAAAAGTAAATGGTGCTAGTATTTATGATGATTATGGTCATCACCCAACAGAGATAATTGCAACATCAAATTCTGTAAATAATAAAAAACATAATAAATCTTGGGTGGTTTTTCAGCCTCATACTTACAGCAGGACTAAAAATCTTTTAGATGATTTCGCAAATGCTTTATTAAATTTTGACAATGTTATAGTTTTGGATATTTACGCTGCTAGAGAAACTAATACTTACAATATTTCTTCTAAAGATTTAGTTGATAGAATTATTTCTTTGGGAAAAGATGCGAAATATATTCCTAATTTTGATGAATGTGTTTCTTATTTAAAAGCAAATGTTAAAGAAAATGATATTGTTCTTACTTTAGGTGCCGGTACTGTTACTCAAATTGGTCCTATGTTACTAAAATAGATAAAAGTCAATGATTTTACTCATTGACTTTTTGCTTTATGATATAGCTTTTTCAAGCTCTTTTAGTCCTTTTTTTATTCTTTTATTTTGTTCTTTCATATTTTTGTCTAATTCCTCAAATCTTTCATTTTGTCTTTTATATATAAAATCAGTTACATCTCTAAACTCTTGAGCAACCTCTTTTACTACTTTATCAAGTCCTTTGTCTATGTAATCTTTCATTTTACCAAGTCCTTCATCTATGTAATCTTTCATTTCATCGAACCTTTGATCTACTCTATCAAATTTTTGATCTATTTCTTCAAATCTTTGATCTACTCTATCAAATTTTTTATCCATTTCTTCAAATCTTTGATCTATCCCCTTAAATTTTTCATCATTACTACTCTTCATCTCTCTTAATTCCAATAAAATTTGATTTAGCATTTTTTCTTCCATATTATTTTTCCTCCTTATATAAATAAATTTTTAAACTATAAAATTTCATCTTCTGTTTACTAATAATTAATTCAAAATAATACACCCTATAATAAAAATGCAAATCAATTTAAACTATCAGTTCAAATTTTACGTTTGCAAAGCAATTATATATTAAAAAAAATAAAAAAGCAATACTTTATGACAAAAAAATAAATTTTATCATAAAACATTACTTATTGATGCTAGTTTACTATTAAGTTTACTGAACAGACTTCATTTGTTTTAACATAATATCTCCAAATACTCCATACCCTTCTTGTGGATTATTAACTAACACATGTGTCACTGCTCCAATAAATTTTCCATTTTGAATTATTGGAGAACCACTCATCCCCTGTATTATTCCTCCTGTTTTCTCTAACAATCTATCATCTGTAATTTTTATTAACATACTTTTATTATCATAATTATTTTCTTTAAATATTTTCTCAATTTCTATTTCATATTCTTCTATTTTTCCATTTTCCAAACTACACATAATCTTTGCTTTACCTACTTTTATTTCATCTCTTAATGCAAGTTCAATTTCTTTCGATGTATCTATATTTAGGTTTGATAAATTTTCTACTCTACCATATATCCCAAATTTAGTATTTTTATATATTGTTCCTATATTTTTTTGATTATCAACTGTTCCTTGTATTCGTCCTGGACTTCCACTTTCGCCTTTTACTACATTTAATATTTTTGTTGTAACAAATTCTCCTGATTCAATATTTATAAGTTGCTCTGTGTCTATATCTGTTATTCCATGTCCTAATGCTCCAAAACTCTGAGTAGCAGGTTCGTAAAATGTTACTGTTCCAACACCTGCAGCACTATCTCTTACCCATAATCCTAACTTATATTCTGTGTTGCTAGTTTGGATTGGCTTTATTGAACATTCTAATGTTTTTTCGTTATGAACATATTGAATTTCAAGTTCGTTGCCTTTACATTCATTTACTTTTTCTATTAACTCTTCTGTTGTTTCTATTTTATTATTATTGATTGATATTATTGTATCTCCTTCTTCTATTCCTGAATTTTCATATGGTTTGTACTTTTTATTGTCCATCCCTTGTATTTCAGACATCCCTACTACTAATACTCCACTTGTATATAATTTAATTCCAGCTATACTTCCCACAGGTATAACTGTTGTTTTTGGTAATACATCTACATTTATATTTTTTAAAAATATGTTTTCAAAAAGACTTAATTTGACCGTCTTTTTACCTGCATTATTTATTACATTTGTTTGATTTCTTGATAATGTTTCTATTACTTTATTTTTTTCTGTTAAATCTGCTTTTAATCCTAACATTGTTTTTAAATTTACAGACTCCCCTTCAAAAATAACTATATTATCTGGTATTGATTGAAAATATGATATATATGTGTAGATAATTAATAATATAAATATAATAAATATTTTCCATATTATTTTTGTATTTTTCAAATTTTTTCTCCTCACAATAGTTTATTGTTATTATTCACTTTTGATTTTTTTTATGCAAAAGAAAAAGCAAAGCATTTTGCTTTGCTTAATTCTAATTAATTTTATTGAGAATTTATTTTAGGTCTGTATAGACCATATCTTTCTCTTGCAAGTGCAGTATAATATATTTTTAGTAAATTAGAATCTTCTATATCTGAAGATTTTATTACATTATTCTGAGTAACAATTGAGTCATATGATAATGTCCCTGTTACTGGTAAATAGTATGTACCCTCTCCATTATCTCTTGGTTCTAAATTAACATTAAAAATTCCTACAGCATTTTGTGCCTTTAATCCATTTTCTGTTATTCTATGAATAGTATCTCCTTTTTTTATATATATAGAATCTTCCATAACTACATCTTCATTTTTTGTATTTGTAATTATTGAATATCCGTTATAAACTTTTCCTCCTATATTAGCTCCTTGGAAAAAGCTTATAATTGATATATTTTCCATAATTTTGTCCCAATCTGAGTCTTTTAATTTTGGCATTAAAAAGTTTGTTTTTACTCCTGAATAATTGTTGAAGTTTGATATTGCAACAGATAAATTTGTTTCTATTGAATTTTTTATTACATCTATTCTATGCGTATTAAAATTAGAATCTTCTGCTTCAACATCTCCATCAAAAATCTTTCCAGCATTATAATATGGACTCTCAACATCTTCAGAAGAGTATGTTTTTCCAGTTTTAAAATCAACAATATTATTTGTATTTAAATCTGATAAATTATCATCAATGAATGTCCTTAATTCATTTGATTCTTTATAATAATTAATTGCATTTTTATTGTTTTCTATTTCAGCAACAGTTACTCCTGTCTGTATAATTTTTTTACCATTTAGTATTGTAAATACTATTTGCCCGTCTGTATAATATTTTGTTCCATTTTTCTTAATATATTCTAGTTCTTTTATCTCTCCATTTCCGATTTTCATTTACATATACATTTTCTTTTAATGGTGACTCTACATTAATTGTTACTCCATTATATGAAACAACATCACCTTGTACATTTAAATTATTTTTATTTAATACATATCCATATTTATTTACAGGTTGACCATTAACCATTCCTTGTATCTGAATATAATTATCTAGAGAATATGTTATAACGATATCGAATTTAGTACCTTTATATCTGCAACTATAATAAACATATGGCTTTAACCCATATATTTTTTCTCCATCTTGAAATGTTGCTTGAGCTTCTTTCACTTCATCACTCCATGTATTGGTAAATGGTGCATATATATAGTATCCATCATACATTGTATATACTAAAGCTGGCACATAGTTTTGCAATGTTTCTTTTGTATAACCAAGTGAACTAAAATTAGTAGACATTGAATTAAAAAATGTATTTACAGACGCTTCAATATCTCTCATTTTCGAATTTACTAGACCAGAAGTATCATTTTTAAAACTATTTACTTGATATGCTTTTAATGCGTCATGTGTTGCATCATTTAATTTTGAATCATATGTTGCTTGTAAGCTTATTGTTTCTACTCTGGCCTTTGTATATGTTGCTAATACTAATGATATTGGTAATATTAATATAATGAATATTACTGCTAAACTTTGTATCTTCATATTATTCTTTTCCTTTCACTTCACTTCGTGTAAATTTTTTAAAATAGCTTGTAATCAACATTACAAGCTAAACTATAATATATTAATTTTTATTTTCCAGTTGCTGTTACCAGTCCTCCATGTGATGAACCAATTACATATGTATCTCTTCCTACAACTGTATAAAAGAAATTTTTTAATTGTTGGGCGATAGTTTGGTTTGTATTTTTTGCACTAACTGTAACAATGTCTCCTTCTTTAAGATAATAGTCATTTCCGTTGTTTAACTCATTTTCTATTTGCGAGTTGTAGACTGAATAATAAACATTATCCGTTGTTTCCATTGTTTTGTTTAATTCTATTGCTTTTCTCTTTGGATTCTCATCTAAAATTTTTACTTCTAATTCTATATTATAAGTATTACCAGTTGAACCAATACTTTCTATGTATTTACTGTATCTATCAGGTGTAATTTTTCCAGATTCTCTTATATCATCAACAAATTCTGTAGTTGCTATATCTACAGTTAATTGAGATACGTCATCTGTTCTATCTGACATTGTTATAAGTGGAAATATAAACATTAAAATTACTGCTACAGCTAAACCAATAATTGATGTAAGTGTATCATCCATTATTATTCCTCCTTATTGTACCATCCCTGCTTTAGATGCTACTACTGTAGCTGTATCATTTCCAACTATTTTGTATGTAAATTCTTTTAATTGTTGTGCTAATGTTAAGTCAGTATTTTTTACAGTTACTAATACCATATCACCTGTTTTAAGTTTTTTAATTTTATTTTTTGACAATTCTTCTTCTATTTGTGATGTATATTCTGAATAATATACATTTTCACCTATTTTATCACTTGCTGTTTGTAATGTTTTCTTACGTGCATTTTCATCTAATATTTTTGTTTCCATTTCAACGTCAAATGTATATCCAGTTGAATTTAAGTTTTCTAAAAATTTATTGTATTTTTCTTGTGAAATTTTACCTGTTGTTCTAATTTCCTCTACAAAGTCTGTTACAATTGCCTCTACTTCTGCTTGTGATGTTGTATCTACTCTATCTGCCATTGTCATTAATGGTATTACAAATATTAAACCGGCTGCTAAAACTATTGCTACTACTGTTATTAATGTATCACTCATTTACTTTTCCTCCTAATATTATTTTCTTGTATATTATAACATTTTCAGATTTTTTTTTCAAGTTTATTTTACTGCACTGTAGGTTATAATTCTTTTTTTAGTTTTGTTTGCATCCGAAACATCTGCACTATCATTTTGATAATATACTCCTAAGTCTTCAATTATTGGAACATTTTCTTTAGATAATTGAGTATATATTGATTCACAACCATCTAAACTGATATTAAATTTAGATTCAAAATACTGTTTAGCAGTTGGATCATCATATACATTTTTTCCATATAAAATTCCTTGTATGAATTCAACTTTTGCTTCATCATTTCCTAATGTAATGTTTGTTTCATTACTACTATTTTCTAAGTCAATTAAATGTTTTTCATTACCATTTATTTTATATATTGGTTTTCCTAATATATCAGAAGAGAAAACTATTTTATAATTTTCTAAATACGCTCTATATATTGATGGTATTATAGTTTCTAATCCAACAATTCTTGAATTTTTATTTCCTTCATAATAATAGTTTCCTTCTATATATGATGTTTCTCTGTCTCTATAGTCTATTATTGTATCAGCACTTTCTCTTACTTGTCCAAAAGACAAAATAATAATGGAAATTGCTAATACAAATAGTAGTACGGCTCCTGCCATCTTTAACGCATCTGTTGCATTTTCCATTATTATTCCTCCTTTTAATATTAATTTTTATATCATTAATCTTTAGTAATAGT
>CAYQBQ010000021.1:0-12484 GCA_964415805.1 uncultured Clostridium sp. | reverse complement strand
AGATATAAAATAATTATTATATATAAATAAAAATAAGAGGGATTTTGTGTGGTGGCCCCTTAATCCCTCGAAGGAGGAAAAAATGAATTTAAGTTTGAATTTTGTAAAAGATTATATAGATTTAGATGAAAAACTAGATGTTAAAGAAATAGCAGAAGCAATGACAAAGGCTGGAAATGAATATGATTCAGCAGAGAAACTAGTAAATGCAACAAAATTAGTAATAGGAGAAATAAAAGAATGTGAAATGCATCCTGATTCTGACCATTTACACTTATGTAAGGTAGATGTTGGAAGTGAAGTGTTAGATATAGTTTGTGGTGCACCAAATGCAAGAAAAGGTATAAAAGTAATTGTTGCACAAGTTGGAGCAGAACTTCCAGGAGATTTCAAAATCAAAAAAGGTATGATAAGAGGCCAAGAGTCAAATGGTATGTTATGTGCTTTATATGAAATAGGAATTGATAAAAAATTCTTGTCAGAAGCAGATAAAAACGGAATACACGAATTACCGGCAGATGCACCAGTTGGTGGTGACCCAATTAAATATATGGGATTAGATGATAGTGTTATTGATTTTGAATTGACAGCAAACAGAGGAGATTTATTAAGTATTTTAGGTATGGCTTATGAATTAGGAGCAATTTATGATAAAAAAGTAAAGCAAGTTGAATATGGATACAAAGAAAGTGGAGAAGATGTAAACAAAGAATTCTCTGTTAGAGTTGATACTGAAAATTGTAGATTATTCTTAGCAAAAAAGGCTAAAAATGTAACAATAAAAGAAAGCCCAGAATTTATTAAAAATAGATTAATAGCTTCAGGAATTAGACCAATAAACAATGTCGTAGATATCAGTAATTATGTAATGTTAGAATTAGGTCAACCATTACACTTCTATGATGCAGATAATTTAGGCAACAAAATAGTTGTTAGAATGGCAGAGAATGGAGAAAAATTAACAACACTAGATAACACAGAAAGAACTTTATCAAATGAAGATATAGTCATAACAGATGGAACAAAAGCCATTGGTCTAGCTGGCGTTATGGGTGGACTAGACACAGAAGTTGAAGAAACAACTAAAAATGTAATAATTGAATCAGCAATATTTGATTCAGTAAAAGTAAGAAAAACATCAAATAAAATATTAAGAAGTGAAGCAAGTAACAGATTCGAAAAAGGACTTGACCCTGCAAGAACTTATATGGCAATGGAAAGAGCTTGTACATTATTAGAAAAATATGCAGATGCAGAAATTGGAACGGGAATTGTAAAATATGATGTTACAAAAAATGAAGAAAAAGTAATTGAAATATCATATAAAGAAATAAATGATGTACTAGGAACAAACATATCAAAAGAGGACATTGTTGATGTATTTAGAAAATTAGACTTCAAAACAGATGCAAAAGAAGATACAGTAATAGTTACAGTACCAACAAGAAGAATTGATATATCAATTAGAGCAGATTTAATAGAAGAAGTTGGAAGAATCTATGGAGTTGACAATATCCAAGGAAAATTACCAGTTGTTCCAATGAGAATGGGACATTTAGACAAAACAGCTAGAAAAATAAAAGCAAAAATGTCAAATATGGGGCTAAACGAAACATTATCATATATCTTAATAAATGATAAAGATGTTCATAAATTCACAACAGACGAATTTGAAGAAGTTAAATTATTAGACCCAATAACAGAAGACAGAAATACATTAAGATACAGCATAATACCATCATTATACAAAATATATGAATACAACAAAGCCCGTGAAAACAAAGATGTATGCTTATTTGAAATTGGAAAAGGATTCTGGAAAAAAGGCGAAGAATACGGAGAAAATCAAAAAATATGTGTCTTAATGACAGGAAAATATTATGAAGGAATAGGACATAATAAAAATGTTGACTTCTATGACATAAAAGGTGTAACAGAAGAATTATTAGACTATTTAGGATATGCAGGAAGATATAGTTTCGTATTACCAAAACAAATACCAGCAGAATTCCATCCAGGTCAAACTGCAGAAATTTCAGTAAACAATGATGTTGTAGGAATTGTAGGAAGAATACATCCATCAGTAGAAAAAGAAACAGTTTATGTAATGGAAATCAACTTAGACAAATTACTTGCTAAAAGAGTTGGAAAAATGAAATTTAAAGAAATTTCAAAATTCCCAGTTGTTAAAAAAGATTTAGCATTATTAGTTGATAAAAATATGACATCAAAAGAGGTTGAAATGCTAATTAAGAAAAAAGCAGGAAAACTATTACTAGACATAAATGTATTTGATGTTTATGAAGGTAAAAATATTGACTCTAATAAGAGAAGTATTGCTTATTCATTAACATTTGGTACACAAGATAGAACTCTAAATGATGAAGAAATTAATACTATATTAGATAATATTATTAAAGATTTAGAAAATAAAGGATTAGAAATAAGAAAATAAAATTGCATAATTCTGTAATTTATATTATAATATAAATTGTTAAAAATTGTATCAACTATGCATATAAAGGAGGAAGACAATATGACATTATTAGAAAAAACAAATCAGATTGGAGAAAAAAAACGGTATATAAGTAAAATAAAAAAGGTAAATATCGTAATAATAACTGTTCTTTTTACAATATTATTTTTTACTATTATTGAACTAATAACAAAAATGATAAAAGGTAATATTACAATTGAGGACGTGGAAAGAACTTTAATAATATCAATTTCTATTTTTATAGGAATTGATTTAATAAGGCAATTATATAAATTGGCAAAGGAAGAAGTTTATAATATTGAAGATATAGAGAGTAAAATAGAAATTGCAAAAAAATATCATTTAAAAGATTATGAATTTGTAGAAATAATAAACGTTGATGATAAAAATAGTGTATTAAGATATTATGCAATGCCTATTTTAGATGAAGAAGCAATATCTATAAAAATTATAAAAAAAGCAGAAAATTTTGAATTTGAAGATGTAGTAAACAATTTTTGCTATTTTCAAGCAATTTATAAGCCAAAAAATTAAAAAAGCATAGTTAAAGGAGCAAAAGTAATAGTTGCTCCTTTTTTGTAACTAAATCACGATTAGTTATAAAAAATTCGTTATTATGTTGAAAAAATTTTTTTGATATGTTAATATAAAAATATAAAAAGTAATAAAAATTAATTAAAGGAGAACAAAAGAAAGATGAAAAAAACAAAACAACAAAAAGGTATAACGCTAGTGGCCCTAGTTATTACAATAATTATATTGTTGATATTAGCAGCAGTATCAATACAAGCATTAACAGGAAGTGGATTATTTTTTAAAGCAAAAAAAGCTAAAATTGAAACAGAAATATCACAAGAGAAAGAAAAAATAAAATTAGTTATAGCAAGTTGCTCTATGCAAGACAATAACTATAATGATGGGATTCCATATGATACATTTGAAAAAGAATTTAATATAGAATACCCAAATGAAGCAAATATTAGTAAATGTAATAGTAGACCAAATAAGTCTACATTAATATCTTTGATTAATAAATTAATAATTCCAGAAGTTTATGCAACAGATAATAGTGATGAAGTTTTATATGCTTCAATTGTATATAATTCTGGAAGAAAATATTATGTTTGCTTAAAACAAAATAACACTGATAATATTGGTAATATATTTATTGAAAAAGATACAAAAAAAGATAAATACTCAATAAAATATTGTTTATCAGAAGAGATTGATAATGTATCATCAATGCCAATAGATAATAATATGTATTATGAAGATGATGAAATATCTGTTTCGGCAACAGAACCTATAAGGGAAGGATATGAATTTTTAGGCTGGAATACAGACAAATCAACAAGAGTCGAATATGTTGCGGGAGATAAAATTAAAGTAAAAACAAATAATATTGTTTTATATGCAGTATGGAACAAAGCCGAACATGGAAGATTAGCAGATATAACAAGTATTAATGATTTTGCAAAAAAAGTAAATTATAAAGTTGTTATAAATAAAAATGAAAACGAAAAAATTGTATTAGACAACTGGAATTTTTGGTATGAAGATGGAAATAACATATGGATAATTTTGGATGGATATTTACCAAATGAATTAGTTCCAGAAGTAATCAACTCAAAAAATGAAGATATGTTTATAAAAAAGTCTAAATATTTTATAAATTGGAAAGATGGTACTACATGTGAGGAAGCACATCAAAGTTTAATAAATCCAGATAATTGGACTTTCCTTGCAAGTGGAGTAAAAAATGTTAACGGAGAATCAGCTTTAGCATATGGAACTGCAAGCATCAGATGGAGCAGATTTGATATAGCGACAGATTTAACAGAGAATCAAAAGGATGTTTTTAATCCAATTAGAAATGATTGTAGAATACAATGGGATTATGCTAATGCATTTTATACAGGGTTTAATTGGTCTGGAGTAGATGAAGATGGAATGAACTTTTCATGCGAAGGAGATTGGAGTCAAAAAGAATATACAAATGTAGACGCAGGATTAAGAATAACAGTAAAACTTCCTTCTGAAATAACAGGAACAGTTGGAAATTATATAAAAATAGATAATCAGTATTTAAATTAATAGTAAATAGAAATTATAAAAAAGTGTCAGAAATCAGTAAAATATCTTCGAGTTAGTCGAAGGTATTTTTTTAAAATTACTTGACAACTCAAAAACATATTGATAATATTATTTAAGTAGAAAACCAAAGAAAGAGAAGGAAAAAAATGAAAAAATTATATCCCGATATATATCTAAAAAAAGTAGAAGATATAACAATAGAAACACTAATAAAAAACAAAATAAAACTACTAATATTAGACGTAGATAACACATTAATAGATTACTATAAAAAACTTTCAGAAGACATAATAAAATGGGCAAAAGAAATGAAAGGACAAGGAATAAAACTATACATATTATCAAACACAAACAATGAAGAAAAAGTAGAAAAAGTAGCACAAACACTGCAAATACCATACAAACACTTTGCAATGAAACCACTAAAAAGAGGATTTAAATACATACAAAAAGAAACAAACATAAATCCAGAAAATATAGCAGTTGTTGGAGACCAGATATTTACAGACGTATTAGGAGGAAACAGAAGTAATATGTTTACAATATTAGTAGACCCAATAGATGAAAAAAGAGATTACTGGTACACAGCATGGAAAAGACCAATAGAAAATAAAATAAAAAATAAATATAAAGCAAAAGAGGAGAAAAATAACGATGTATATTAATGAAATACACATAGGATACTATGCAATTATAGCAATAATCGGACTCTTTGTAGGAATGTTTGTAGACTGGATGAACAAAAGACTACCAGAATATAAAAAAGTATTTACAAAAGAAATATTTACAGAATATTTTAAAGAATTCAAACCAAACTACATAATAATGTTTATAACATCAATTATATATGTAGCATTGTTATATTTTTATGGAATAAAAGATACATTTATAGCGAATCTAGATTTGATTAAATTTATGATATTAACACCAATGCTACTTTCTGCATTTATAATTGACTATAAACTTCAAATAATACCCAATAGACTAAATCTAACAATGTTTGAAATAGGGCTCGTAATAGCATTTTTATACGGACTATCAGACGTAGCAATAACAATAAATATGGCTCTGGGAATGTTAGCAGGAGGAGGAATATTCTTATTAATAACATTAATAGGTGGAGCAATATATGGAAAAGAAGCAATGGGATTTGGTGATGTAAAATTAATGGGAGCGTTAGGACTGTATTTTGGGTTATCAAATATAATTGTTATAACTTTATTATCATTCTTAATAGGAGCAGTATTAAGCGTAATATTATTAGCAACAAAGATAAAGAAAATGGATGAATATATACCATTTGGACCATTTATAGTTATAGGAACATTTATAAGCATATTTGTACCATTTGAGGTAATAAAAAATATATTACTAATGATTTTTACACTAGGCTTATTCGCAAAATAGAAAATTAATAGGAGGAATTTTTCAAATGAATGAAAAACTTCAATGGCTAAGAAATAAAATGTCTGGATTAAATTTACAAGGATTAATAATATCAAACCCAATAAACATAAAATATTTAACAAATATTGATGCAGAGGGAACATTAATAATTACACCAAAAGAGAATATATATATAACAGATGGAAGATACATAGAGCAAGTTCACAGCATCTTAACATTATTTGACGAAATAATAGTATATGATATAAATGATGTATCAAAAGACGACTATGAAAATTTCTTTATGTTTTGTGAAAATGTTGGATTTGAAGAACATTATATATCCTATGCAGAATATAAAGATTATATAAGAAAATATAAAATAAATAATTTTGTCGAAACTGAATATATAATTGAAAAACAGAGAATGATAAAAGATGAACAAGAATTAAGCAATACGATAAAAGCATGTAATATAACAGATGAGTGCTATAAATATATTTTGAGCTATATAAAACCAGGAATGACAGAAAAACAAATAGCAAAAGAAATTGAAGACTATTATTGCGAAAGAACGGACGGACTATCTTTTGAAACAATAGTTGCATCAGGAGAAAACTCATCAAAACCACATGCTGTACCATCAGATAGAAAGATTCAAGAAAAAGATATTATAACAATAGATATGGGATGTAAAGTAAATGGGTATTGTTCAGACATGACAAGAACATTTTTTGTTGGTGAACCTACAGAAGAAATAAAAAGAGTATATGATTTAGTATTAAAAAATCAGGAATTTGCACTAGAACAATATAAAGATGGAGCAAGTACAAGACAGATTACTAAAATGGTAGAAAATGATTTTAAATTAAATGGATATGACTTAATCCATAGTTTGGGACATGGAGTAGGGCTTGAAATACATGAGCCACCATATATTAGTTATAGAAACGATACTGCATTAAGAGAAAATATGATTGTTACAGATGAACCAGGAATTTATATTCCGGGAAAATTCGGTGTTAGAATAGAAGATACAGTTCAAATTACTAAGTTTGGGTGTGTAAGTTTAACTAATTCAGATAAAGGGTATGTTATTATTTAAGGAAAAATAGGATACATCAACTCAGTTGACCTAAAAATTTCCAAAAAACTTGATTTTTCATACAATATGTAGTAAAATAAAAAAAGCGTTAAATAAAATAATAAAGCACATCAATTTATAAAAAGATAAAAAATAAAAAGTAAAGATGAGCAAATTTGAAAGGAGAAAGAAATATGGCAGGAGTATACTCAGCAGGAGATTTTAGAAATGGAACAACATTTGAAATGGAAGGAAATGTATTTAGAGTAGTTGAATTCCAACACGTAAAACCAGGGAAAGGATCAGCATTTGTAAGAACAAAATTAAAAAATGTAATAACAGGGGCAACATTAGAAAAAACATTTAACCCATCAGATAAATTCCCAGGAGCAGAAATTGAAAGAAAAACAATGCAATATTTATATGAAGATGGAGATCTATACTATTTTATGGATAATGAAACATATGATCAAATGCCTTTAAATAAAGAAACATTAGGAGATTGTTTAAAATATTTAAAAGAAAACATGGAGGTTTCAATATTATCTTATAAAGGAAAAGTATTTGCAGTAGAGCCACCAATATTTGTTGAATTAGAAGTTACATATACTGAACCAGGATTTGCTGGAAACACAACAACAACTTCTGGAAAACCAGCAACATTGGAAACAGGACTAGAATTACAAGTTCCAATGTTTGTAAACATAGGTGATGTATTAAGAATAGATACAAGAACTTGTGAGTATATGGAAAGAGTATAAATCTTTATTATAAAACAATAAAGGAAGGGAAATGGTATAATCATGAGTGATTTGAATCAACAAATTGAAAATCTTTTAAAAGATATGAAAGAAATAAAAGAAAATCAAAAATTAATGACTGAAAAAATATCAAAAATGCAACAAGTAATAGATCACATAGAAAATGATATATATTCTGATGAAGGATTTGACTTCGAAATTGTTTGTCCTTATTGTGAATATGAATTTGTTATAGATGCAAATGAGGATAAAAAAGAAGTTGAATGTCCAGAATGTAAAAATATAATTGAGTTAGATTGGTCAGGAGATTTAGAAGAAGACGATGGATGTTCAGGACATTGTTGTGGATGTTCAGGATGCGAAAGTTCTGACGAAGATGATGATATGTAGATAGCAATAATTGGGGTAGAAAACTTTGAAGGTTTTCTGCTCCAATATTTTTGTGCATTTTTAAAATATTTCTATGAGGATTCTTCAGAATGAATTATAACAATGCGAACAAAAATTTTGATAAATTTTTAAAAAAGTATTGACAATTACAAAAAAAGAATATAAAATAAGTACAACAAAAAAACAAACAGTTTTTCGTAAAACAAGGATTTGTAAGGAGTGATATAAAATGAAAATAATGACAAAGAAAATAAACCTAAAAATAACAATAGAAGAAACAGTTGAAAGACATCCAGTACCTGTGTTAGGAACAGATTACAAAGTAAAAATAATATATAAAAATATAAGATTTGCAGAATTAGATGTAGAAGATAAATTAATAAAGATATCACTACCAAACAAATACAAAAAAGAAAATAATGAAAAAATACTTGATATAGCAATAGAGAAAATGTATGAACAAATTGCGAGGGTAGAAGTAGAAAGAGCAATGGAAAAAATGAGAATACTCTTAGGATTTGCACCAGAAGATTATGAGATAAAAAAAATAAAGAATGCTCTTGGAAAATGCGAAAATAAAAAAATAACAATAAATCCTGAAGTTGTAAAATATAATAGAAATACAATTGACTATATAGTGTTACATCAATATTGTCATCTAAAATATAAAACACATTCAAAAGGATTCATGAAAATGTTAAAAGAATATGAACCTAATTTTCAAAAATACGAAGAAATAATTTTAAATAAATAGTTAAAAAAATCTATAAAACTTTTATAAAATAAATAGTAGTATTTAATTTTAAATACTACTATAAAAACATAATAAATATTCTTGTTAATATGTTAGAAAGGGGAAAATATGTTAAAACTTAAAAATATAACAAAAACATATATAAGCGGAGACGAAAAAGTAGAAGCCTTAAAAGGTATAAATATTGAATTTAGAGAATCAGAATTTGTATCAATTTTAGGGCAAAGTGGATGCGGGAAAACGACTCTTTTAAATATAATAGGTGGGTTAGATAGATATACATCAGGAGATTTAATCATAAACGAGAAATCAACAAAAGATTTCAAAGATAGAGACTGGGATGCATATAGAAATTATTCTGTAGGATTTGTATTTCAAAGTTATAATTTAATTGGACACCAAACTATTCTTTCTAATGTTGAACTTGCATTAACAATATCAGGAGTATCAAGAAAAGAAAGAAAACAAAGAGCTATAAAAGCTTTAGAAGATGTTGGATTGAAAGAGCAAATACACAAAAAACCAAATCAATTATCTGGTGGTCAAATGCAAAGAGTTGCAATAGCTAGAGCGTTAGTAAATAATCCGGATATAATTTTGGCAGATGAACCAACAGGAGCATTAGATACAAAAACAAGTGTACAAATAATGGAGATATTAAAAGAAATATCAAAAGAAAAACTTATTATTATGGTTACACATAATCCGGAACTTGCTGAAAAATATTCTAGTAGAATTATAAAAATATTAGATGGAAAAATAACTGATGACACAAATCCAATAAAAGGTGAGGAAAATAAAAAAACAAAAAAAGATGATGGTAAAAAAAGAGCTACATCAATGAAATTTTTTACAGCACTAAGATTAAGTTTGAATAACTTAATGACGAAAAAAGGGAGAACAATTTTAACATCTTTTGCTGGAAGTATCGGAATAATAGAAATTGCATTAATTCTTGCGATATCAACAGGTGTACAAAATTATATTAATAAAGTAGAAGAAGATACACTTTCTTCATATCCTATAACAATAGAAGAATCTACAATAGATATTTCCAGTATGATGGAATCAATGGTAGGAACATCAGAGAAAAATGATGAAAATAAAGAAGAAAGAAAAGCTTATTCAAAAGATGTTATGAATGAGATGATAACAACACTTTCTAATAAAAAAGAAAATAATAATTTAACAGAATTAAAAAAATATATAGATGAAGGAAATAATGAGATAGTAAACAATAGTAATAGCATAAGTTATGGATATGATTTAAATATCAATCTATATAAAGAAAATACAGATGATGGGATTGTTAGAGTTAATCCAAGTACGGTAATGGATGCTTTTGGAATGGGAGAAATGATGGAAGCACAAAGTAATTCCTCAGTTGCATCTATGTTTGGAAGTTCAATGATGACAAATACAGATATATTTGTAGAAATGTTAGATAATCAAGAATTATTAAAATTTCAATATGATTTAGTAGAGGGTGATTGGCCAAAAGAATACAACGAAGTTGTATTAATATTAAGAGAAGATGGAAAAATAGATGATTACACATTATATTCACTGGGATTAAAAGATCAAAAAGAATTAAAAGACAAGTGGAAAGCAGTTGAAAACGGAGAAAAAATTGATGAAGAATCTGAACAAACATCTTATAGTTATGATGACTTATTAAATTTAAAATTTAAATTATTATTGAATTCAGATTATTACGAAAAACAAAATGGATTATGGATTGATCAGGAAGAAAACGAAGATTATATGAAACAAAAAATACAGGATGCAGAAAATATAAAAATAGTTGGTATAATAAAGCAAAATGAGCAAAGTGTTGCTTCAAGTTCAGTAGCAAGTGGGATTGGATATACAAAGAAATTAAAAGAATATGTTATTAATAAATTAAATGATACGGAAATTGTTAGAGAGCAAAAAGCTGATAAGGAAATAAATGTGTTTTCCGGATTAAAATTTCCGACAGATGATGAAAAATATACAATGGAAAATTTATCAACTGAACAAAAAATGGCGATGAGTAAATTAAGCAGTGAAGAAATAGCAAAAATGATGGAAACATATACATCTAATAAAGATGCAAGTTATGAAAAGAATTTAAAAACTTTAGGTGCAATTGATATTGATACTCCAACGTCTATTAGTATTTATCCAAAAGACTTTGAATCAAAAGATAAAATTGCAAATGCTATTGAAGAATATAATAAAAAACAAAAAGATGAAGGAAAAGAAGAAAATACCATAAATTACACAGATATAGTAGGAACTATGATGAAATCTGTAAGTCAAATTATAGATACAATAAGTTATGTATTAATTGCATTTGTTGCAATATCTTTAATAGTATCATCTATAATGATTGGTATTATAACTTATATTTCCGTATTAGAAAGAACAAAAGAAATTGGAATCTTAAGAGCTATAGGAGCATCTAAAAAAGATATTTCAAGGGTGTTTAATGCAGAAACTTTGATAGTAGGATTGATATCTGGTCTTATTGGAATAGGAATAACAGTATTGTTAACATTCCCAATAAATGGTTTGATTTATGCTGTAACAGGTGTTAAAGTGGTTACAACAGTTCCGTTTATAGCGGGAGTAATATTAGTTCTTATAAGCATGTTTTTAACAATTATTGCAGGTTTAATTCCAGCTAAAATTGCTAGTAAAAAAGATCCGGTAATTGCATTGAGGACTGAATAAATAGATTGTATAAATAAAAATATTTATGTAGGCAAAATATTAATTTTGTCTACTTTTTTCTTCTAATCAGAAAAATTAAAAATTTAAGTTGAAATAATTTTTTTTGTATGCTAAAATAATACTTGGAAAATAAAGTACAAAAACTTTATAGGGGGATCTATGGACAGAAATGTTTTGGAAGAAAATAATAAATTGACGAAAAAACAAGAAATGATATCATATTTCTTTATATATTCATTCCTAGGGTGGATATTAGAAACAGCTTACTGTGTATTAACATTAGGGGTTTTTAACAAAAGAGGATTTTTATATGGGCCAGTGTGCCCTATATATGGATTCGGAGCAATCATATTAATTCAAAGCTTGAAAAGTGTAAAAACAAATACTGTTGGAAAATTTTTTATAGCAATGATAACATTTACAGCATTTGAATATGTTGTTTCAGTTGTTTTAGAGAATTTATTTGGATTAAGATGGTGGGATTATACTAATGAACCATTTAATTTTCAAGGTAGAGTTAGTCTTGCTTTTTCTATTATATGGGGTATTATAGGTGTAATTTTTGTTGAAAAAATTCATCCTTTTATAGAAGTAAAAGTAAGAAAATATACAAGTTTAATTAATGGAAAAGTACAGATAATAATTATAAATGTTTTAGTATTGACAATTATAGTAGATTTTATATTATCTGTTGTAAAGTATATAAACATATAACAAAAGATAAAATTTGTAAGAAAGAAGGTCATGCCAATATAGCTCAGTTGGTAGAGCAACGGATTCGTAACCCGTAGGTCAGCAGT
>CAYQBQ010000020.1:0-12633 GCA_964415805.1 uncultured Clostridium sp. | reverse complement strand
AGCTTTTCTTTAGTGTTTCCTCTGTTCCTGGATATCCTAATTCAAATATATTTCTAATATCTTCGTTTTTCTTTAATAATCTTAAAACAAATTTTTCTCCACATACATTTGGTTGTGATGAAACACGAATGTTATAGTCATCATATAATAAAATTCTACCATCTTGTGCTTCCTGCTTTTCTTGATGCATATTTGATATTGCTTTTAATCTTCCTATTACCTGTTGTTGTTTTTCTTTTGCAATTTTAGCTGCTGTAAACAATTCTCCATCTATTCTATATCTAACTCTTATTTCATTTGCTAATGGTTCTATGTGTATATCACTTGCCCTTTTCTCCATCCCTGTTCTAATTATACTATCCACTAATTCAATCATTGTCCCTGATGTTGTTGTTTTAGTTATATCTTTATCTTTGTCTCCTTCTATTGAATCTATTATTTTTTCTATATCTTTTTCAAATGTTATATATGGTTCCATAACAAGGCCCTTATTTAATAATAACATCTTAACAGGATCTGTTTTTCCACCAGTCATCTTATCTGTAAAACATACTTTTATTTTACTTCCGTTTAACTCAAAAGGTATACATTTATATTTTTTACAATTTTCCAAAGAAAGATATTCAGTTGGTTTTATTTTTAAATTGTTAGATGTTAATATAATACCTTTTTCACCTAATATATCACCTATACTTTGAATTAATTTTTCTCCATCACATACATTTAATATACGTAGTATGTCACCAAGTTTAACATTAGGATTATCTCTTTGATACTCTAATGCTTTTTCAATATCAGATTCATTTACAATTCCCCTTTTTACCAATTCAACTCCAATTGGTAATCTTCTTCTCATATCCATAATAAACGCATCCTTTCTTTAATTATATTTACATTCTATTTTAAATTATATATTATTGCATTCTCTCCTGACTTATCAATATTTGCTGTTTTAAAATTTACCTTTATTTTGTATTTAGAATCGTTAAATGTATAAGAAAAATCGCAAATTATAACATTATCACAAATCTTCACATTATTTTTATATATAGAACCATTATTAAAAGTAAATTGATTTCCACTTGAAAAAATTATATAACTTGTTTTATCTTCATCAGTCAAAGATTTACAATCTATAACTGTATTTTTTTCTCTGTTAGTCTCCTCTGAAAACATGCTGGAAAATTTAGTGTATTGTGTAGTATCGTCATTTATGTTTCCTATATCTATATTTTTATAGAAAAATGACGTTATTGTTGCTATTGTAGCTACCATAATTGTCATTCCTATAACATAGATAATTAAAGAAGTTAAAGTTATTCCTTTATTATTTTTCATAATTTACTCCTTTTTTATATATGTAGAAATATTTATATTTTTTTCTTCTTTTCCCAATTTGTATGAGATTTCTACGGTTATTTCTTTTAATAGATTTGCTTGTATATTAGAATCATTTTTTATAATCTTATAATCCTTTATTATAATTTTTTTATGATATCCTGTAAAACTTTTACTACTATCAACAATATCACCTTCGTATATTACTTCTTTCGCATTGATACCGCTTTCCATCATAATCATCAATATAGCCTTTTGCCTTAATATTTTCTATTTCTTGTACTGCATATGATGTTGCTTCTGTTTTTCTTTTTGTTTCTTCAGATTTCAGATTTATATTTGATATTAGATTAGCAATAAAAGCTATAAAAATTGTAAGTAATATTACAGAAATTGCAATATCTATTCCTGTTAATCCTTTTTCTTCTTTTATATGCATTTTTTCTCTCCATTCATTTAATATTAAGAATTTAGATAAATTTAAAAATTGCCAAAACAGTTATAAAATAAATTATATCAAATACTGATAAATATAATCCTATTTTTATTTTGTTATTATATTGTTCATTTGTCTTTCTATTTTTTGATGCTTTTAATTTTTTTATAAGCAAGTTTATTGAAATTGCAAGTAAAGTTGTTATTATAGTATTTAATACAACATATTCACCAGTGAAAATTGCCATTATTATAACAGCCATTAATATTGAATATGTATAACTGTTTTTTGCATGTTTTTTTAGAGTAATTGTATCTAATAGCAAAAGTATAACAAATAGTACTATATATATAACATATCTATATATACTAGTCTTTTCTATTATGTATAGATATACTATATACATAATTGAAACTATTACTCCATACATTAATACTGGTTTATTAATTGTTCTACTTTCTTTATCTATTCCTGCCATTAGTATAATAAATGTGAAATATAAAACAAAAAAGAAGTATTCTATTATTTTAACTGTTTCCAAATTATAAATATTTAATCCCATTAAATATGCAACCATTACAAAAAATAATCCTGATATTGTTTCTAATATCAAATATCTTGGTCTAATTTTTTGTTTGCAATATCTACATTTACCACCTAAAAATATATAGCTCAATATTGGTATTAGGTCTAGAAAATTCAATTTATGGGTACAATTTGGACAATATGAATGTGTATGAGTTATGTCTTCACCTTTTGGTATTCTATATACTGCTAATGTATAAAAACTTCCAAAAGTTATTCCCATAATAAAAATTATTATATAAAATATAGCATTCATTTATTTTATCCTTTCTATTTTGCAAATAGGCATATACAAATTATATGCATATGCCTATTTATAAAATATTATTATTTTGCTGGTGCTAAGTTTGTAATCCAATTATCATATTCATTTAATGTTACGTTTTCTGTTAATGTTGCGTTTTCTGTTGTATTTTTTGATTCTTTAGCTTTATTGAATAATCCACTATCTCTTAATGCTCCAATTGATATAGCAGCTAAGATTAATAGTATGATTATTGTTATAACTAATGCAACTAATGTAATACCATTTTCTTTTTTCATCTTAAAATTTCCCTCCTTTGTCTTTTGATATAATATATATATACTATATTTATTAAAATAAATATAATGTTAATAACTACTTTAATATTATTTTGTTCCTTTATCAGGAAGATATCCTGTATTTTCTTCTGTTGTGCTATTTGTTTGCGTTCCATCAGAAGATGTTATGTTTTTACTATTTGATGCGTTATTTTGTGTTGTGCCTGTTGTTGTACCTGTAGTTGTATTGCTTGAACTGTTTTCATTTTCTAATGAAGCAAATGGATTCTTCTTTCCTGGAACATATTCTTGTATTTTTTTATAATTATTTAATTGTGTTGAATCAATGTGATAATCAACATATAATTCATCATCACTTTCATTTACATCAGCTTCTAATTCTGTTTTTACTTGTTCAGGAGTAGTATAAGAAACTTTTTCAGGAATCATCTTATTTGCTGGGACATACCCATATAGCAATACTCCTAAGACTAATATAATAGCTAATGTTAGTAATAAAATAATTATTATTTCTTTTATAATGTTCTTTGCCATTTTTTTCTACTCCTTTCTAGTCTATTTAACAGTATTATTTCCATTTGTTGTCGTATTATTTATCGTATTATTTATTGCATTATTTGTTGTATTGTTTACTGTATTGTCTGTTGTATTATTTGAATTTGGTGTTTGATTTGTAGATTGTTTGTTATTTTGATTTATTGCTGAACTCATTGATATTCCTCTTATTATTATGTCTTTGCATGTAAATGTTGCTTGTAATGTATTTGATTCTTCTGATGAAGCTGTTATTTTAAAGTCTTCTATTCTAAATCCTAATTTTGAATCATCCTCTATATTTTCAATAAATCCTGCTATTCCAGCATAAGTTCCCGTTGCTGTAAAATACAAGTTACAATTATATTTTCTATCCACTTCTGTTGTAGAATTTGAATCTATTGCTGTTAAATCTTTTGCAGATACATCCATTTTTACGCCTTCGCTTTTTGCATGATTTCCTAATTTTATCCAAAGCATTCCAATTTCATATACCCCATATTGATTGGCTGCTTGTATTTCATTATCTGTACTTACATTAATCATGTCTTCGTAGCTTGTCTTTGTTTTTTCAAAATCTTTTACTTTTTTATCTAAATCATCTAGACTTTTTTGATAGTCTGTACTAGCTAATTTTGTAGCATCTTTAATTTTATTATCAAGTTCTTCATCTTGTTCCTTTATTTCCATTATACCTAAAATTTTAAAGTTTCCAATTTCTATTCCTTTTACAACAGTAACACCTGTTAAAATAAGAACTAATATTATAATTATACTTATCAATAATTTTTTCATGGTAAATCACCTTCTATCTTTATAGTTATAATATTGTTTTGTTGTTCTCCAGCAGTAGAAATAACATTTGTAAGTACTCCAGAAACTTTCAAGTTTGTTGTTAAATATCCTAATTGAGCATAGCTTTTTGATTGTGCTTGAATTTCTATATGAGTATCTGATGTATTTTGGATAGAAGTTATTTGAACTTCATCAGGCATAATATACATTAATTTATTTAATAAGATTGGTATTGCTTTTTTTACTCTATTGTTTTCTTGAACTTTTTCACTAATTTTTTCTAAATTTGTAATTTTGCTTGTATATTTGCTTTTTTTACTTTCTAAATTTTGAATATCTTTATTTATCAATGATATTTGAGCCTTTGTATTGCTTATAGAGCCTTGTACCTCTGTATTTTTATCATCTATTTGTTTTCCTATCAGACTTGAAAATCCCCAGTATACCAAAAATAATATTATTAATCCTGCTACTCCTCTTAGCAATCCTTTTTCTATACTGTCTAAAGGCATATTGAAATCCATTGTAAATAAATTATTTTTTGTTTTCTTTTGTTCTTTTGGTTCTTTCTTTTCTTTTTTGCTTCCTGTTTCAATTGTTAATATCTCTGACAATTTATCCATTAATGTTTTTTTTTTGAAGTTCATTCCAGAAATTCCTTCACCTAGTCCGCTTAATGCAAGAGATATAGCTGAGTTAACTTCAATATAATCTTTTATATTTATTTCTGGTGATATTTTTATAAAGTTTGGTTTTAAAATTTCGCATTTTACACTTTCTAAATATTCTTCAAAATATAAGTCTACATTATTTATCAGAGCACCTGTTCCTGTAATATATACTTTTTCTATTTTTTCTGTATTTTCATTTAATATCTTTCTTAATTGTCCTACTATATCATATAATGTTGGCATTATATCTTCCAAATAATTTGTTTCTTCTTCAGTTAATTCTTTCCCTTCTGAAGTGTATATAGTAGTTTCTTTGCATATTTCATAAGCTTTTTGGTATGAATTTTCCTTTAAATTTATTTTATCTAATATATCTTTGCTTCCTATATCCAGTATTTTTATATCATCTATATTTTGATTTAGTATTGTTGTTATTATAGTCTTTTCTTCAATATTTACTATAACACAATTTTCTCTCTCATCAAATTTCGTTATATCTGATATGGACATTGATACTGGAGTTATGTTTTGTAATTTATAAGAACTAAATCTTTGTAATTTTTTGTTAAGTTCAATTTTATTTTCACTAACATGAATTACTTTTAGTCTGTCTTTTGCTTCTACATTAGGTGTAATCGCATATCTTGTCTCGAAAACGTTATAATTGTAATTTTTATCTGCACAATATGATTCAAATTCAGTTTTTATTGCTTTCGGTAAGTCTTTTCTATTTAGTAAAGCAAAAACCTGGAAATAATTGTACATTTCTTCGGATAAATTTATACTTATTGGAGTATTATAACTATACGTTTCTTCAACTATTAGTTTTATAGCTTGGTCCAAATTATCATAAAACTTAACTCCGAATGTTTCTACTTTTATCTGGTCACGTTCTTTTGAAACTTTTGCATATTTAATTATATTTTCTTCTATATACAATCCAAGACAAGTTGACATTTTTTCTCCTTTTTATTTTTTACATTGTTTATATTTTAATTTATATTATTTTTATAATTTAAGATATCAAATTCTCTTTTATTTTATCATTTTTGGACAAAACGTCAATATGTTTTATACATTTATAATACAAATGTAATATTTTTGTAATATATATGTAACATTTAAATTTTTTCATTGTATTATATTTCTTTTTTATATAATTTACAAATAAAAAATCCATCTTTTTCTTCATCAGGAATTATATTTATATTGCTATTTTGAACCAAATTAAATTCTTTATTTTTAATCAAGAATTCATAAATAATATCTTCGTTTTCTTCTTTAAAAATACTACACGTAGAATATACTAATTCTCCTCCTGGTTTTAAGTATTTAGAACAATTTTCTAATATTTGTTTTTGTATTTTTGTTATTTTTTGTACATCCTCTATTTTTCTTTGCCATTTTATATCTGGTTTTCTTTTTATTACACCTATCCCAAGGCATGGAACATCTAATAAAATTTTATCAAATTTTTCTTTTAAACTTTCATCGTAAGTATTTGCATCTTTCACTTTTGTCGTTATAATTCTTATACCTAATCTCTTTGCATTTTGTTGCACTAATTTAGTTCTATGTTCATGAATATCCCATGCCTCTATATTTCCTTCGTTTTCCATTAATTCTGCTAAATAAGTTGTTTTTCCACCAGGTGCAGAACAAGCATCTAGCACCTGTTCCCCTGGTTTAGGATTTAATATTTTTGCCGTTAGTCCTGCAGAAATATCTTGAATTGTGAAATATCCGTTTTTAAATAAATCTAAATTTTCAATATTCTTTATTTTATTTAAAATCAAAAAATCATCAAATAAATAATCTTCTTTATTAAGTTCTTTATATTCAATATTCTCTTTTTCTAATATATTTATTAATTCATTTTTTGTTATCTTTAGATTATTTACTCTAATTGTTATTTTTGGTTTTAAATTAGAATTATTACATATCTGTTCAACTTCTTTTACATTATTATTCTTCAATAATTCTTTTATTATCCATTCAGGCATTGAAGTTGTTTTTGAAATTCTTTCAACATCATCTTTGATTTGAAAAAAATCTTCATAGTCTTTTTTTTCAATTTTTCTTAAAATTGCATTAACAAAATTAGAACTTGAACTATGTCCATATCTTTTTGCTAGATTAACACTTTCATTAACAGCTGCTGATTTTGGAATTTTATCTAAATATATTATTTGATAAATTCCCATTCTTAAGATGTTTAAAATCCAAGGTGATATTTTTTTCAATCTTATTTTTGAATATTTTTTTATTATTTCATCTAGAGTTAACCTCCAAGTCGTTACTCCATATGTAATTTCAGAAATTAATCCAATATCCTTTTCTGTTAAATTTTTTCTATTTTGTCTTATTTCTTCATTTAGTTCTATATTTGAATATGCACCATCTTTATCAATTTTATATAATGTTTTTAATGCTATTTCTCTTGTTTTATCAACCATATATTTCCTCCTGTGGGGTAGAAGGCTCGCCCCTTTTTGACTCATTTTTTCCAATTATATATTATTTTTTATAAAATTTCTACATTTTGCATATTTTTTCTAAAATCGGTAAAAATATTTTTAAAAGATTTCTGGGAGGTTGAATATGGATATAGAAAAACATTTAATAATAACTGGTACATCAGAAGTATCATGGAAAGACGCTATCGTAAAAACAATATCTGAGGCATCTAAAAGTATAGATTATTTATCTAACGTAAAAATCTTAGAGCAAAGAGCAAAAATCGATGGCAATAAGATATCTGAATATTTTGTAGATTTGGACTTAACATTTTTAATTGATTTAAATAGAAAGGATGATAACTAATGAATCCTATTGAAACAAAACAAACTTATCAAGAATATGTTGATAAAAAATCACCTAATTCCCCTATATTCAAAAATTGCTTTAATGCTTTTTGGGTCGGTGGATTAATATGCACAATTGGTCAAATTATTATGAATATATGCAAAGAAAGAGGTTTTGACCAAAGTCTATCAGGGACTATTGTATCTATAATCTTAATTGGTATAGCTGCATTTCTAACAGGTCTTAATATATTTAATAAAATTGGTAAATTCGCAGGTGCTGGTTCTTTAGTTCCTATAACTGGATTTGCAAACTCTATAGTTTCACCTGCTATGGAATACAAATCCGAAGGTTATGTTATGGGTGTAGGTGGAAAAATGTTTACAGTAGCAGGGCCAGTTTTAGTCTTTGGCATATCTGCATCAATTATTGTTGGTATTGTTTATTTGATTTTTAATACTCAAAGTATGACTTTAGTTTAAAATAGGAATTGGGGACGGGTTAAAATTCCTATTTAACGGTAATTATATTAACAATTGTTTTAATATTAAATGAGGAATTTTAACCCGTCCCCAATTCCTCAAATAAGGAGTTGATTTTTTTGCAAAAAATAGGGAAACAAACTATTAAATTTGATAATCCCCCTACTATTATTGATTGTGCTTCTATAGTTGGTCCTAAAGAATCACAAGTCCAACTTGATAAATATATTGACAAAACTCTAGATGATGAATATTTGGGTGAAAAAAAATGGGAAAAGGCTGAAAGCAAAATTATAAAGGAAACTGTAAATACTGTTATTGCCAAATCTGGTATTCCATCTGAGCAAATTGATTGTTGTTTTGCTGGTGATCTTTTAAATCAATGTATTTCTTCTAGCTTTGGTCTTCGTGAACTAAATGTTCCTTTTTTTGGAGTATTTGGTGCTTGTTCAACCTTTGTTGAATCAATGTCTTTATCTGCAATAGCTGTAGAAAGTTTTGCCCAAAATGCATTATGTGCTACTTCAAGCCACTTTTGTAGTGCTGAAAAACAGTTTAGATTTCCACTTGAACTTGGAAATCAAAGGCCACCTTCTGCACAATGGACAGTTACAGGTAGTGGTGCTGCTGTAATTTCGAAAAACGGTCAAGGTCCATATATAACTCATATTACACCTGGTAAAATTGTCGATATGGGGATAAAAGATGCTAATAATATGGGCGCTGCTATGGCACCTGCCTTTGTTGATACTTTGATTACTCATTTTCTAGATACTGGTCGAACCCCTAGTTATTATGATGCTATTATAAGTGGAGATTTAGGGCATATTGGTAAAGAAATTTCAATTGATATTGCAAAGTCTCAAGGATATAATATTAAATCTAATTATAACGATTGTGGTGTTTTAATTTTTGATAAAAATGCTCAAGATACTCACTCCGGTGGTAGTGGTTGTGCCTGCTGTGGTACTGTATTTTCTGGGTATTTATTCAAACAATTAAAAGATAAAAAAATAAAAAAATTGTTGTTAATTGCAACTGGTGCTTTAATGAATTCTACTTCTTCTCAACAAGGAGAAAGTATTCCTGGAATTGCACATGCAATAAGTATTGAAATTTAATATCTAAAAAATGTTTTATATTTAAATCAAAGTGTAATGAAAGGAGAAAAATTATGGATATAAACTGGATTAATGTTTTTAATTGGATGTCAATTCTTAAATGTTTTATTGTTGGTGGTTTGATTTGTGTAATTGGGCAAATTTTGATTGATAAAACAAAGCTAACACCCGCAAGAATTTTGGTTATATTTGTTACGACTGGTGCTATTTTAGGAGGACTTGGTATTTATCAATATTTGGTCGATTTTGCTGGAGCTGGTGCAACAGTTCCTCTTACTGGTTTTGGTTATAATCTTGCAAAGGGCGCTATTGAGGGAGTTAAAGAAACTGGTTTAGTTGGAGCATTCACTGGTGGTGTTAAAGTTGCCGCCGGTGGTATAGCTGCCGCTGTATTCTTTGGATATTTAGCTGCATTAATTTCTAAGCCAAAAATGAAAAAACAATAGTTTGAAGATTCAAACTATTGTTTTTTGTTTTTAAAGACACTTGGCTATATCTGAAACATCTAGCTCAAACATCTCAACCATTTCTGAATATTTCATACCTTTTAACATTTCTATTAAATATTCAATAGAGCATGTCTTTAAAAGCTGTGAAAACTTTCTTTTGAAATTTTCTGATAAAGTAATGTCTTTCTCAACGCCTTCAAATTCATCTTTAACCACTTTGAACGAATTCATTCTCATAAATTTTATAATTGCCACAAAAATGGCTATCATTTCAGGGTCGACATTGCTACTTTCATAAACTTCTATTTCTTTCCGACTAATTCTTACAGTCGTTCTTGTATCCTCATCGTTGGAATACATCTCAACCTTAAAATTACCCTGTTCTGTGATATAATAATTGCAATAGATAAAACAAAAAAAGAACATTTTTTAATGTTCTTCTCTTTATATAATTATGCTTTTTTTGCTATTTCAGCTATTTCTGCAAATGCTTTTGGATCATTAACTGCTATTTCAGCTAACATTTTTCTGTTTATTGTAACATTAGCTTTTTTTAGTCCTGCTATCATTTTGCTGTATGTTGTTCCATTCATTCTAGCTGCAGCATTAATTCTTGTTATCCATAATTTTCTAAAGTCACTTTTTTTATCTTTTCTTCCTACATATGCGTAAGATAATGATTTCATAACTGCTTGATTTGCATTTCTAAATCTGTAATGTTTTGCTCCAAAATATCCTTTTGCTTGTTTTAATATTTTTTTATGTCTTGCTCTTGTTGTTCTTGCTGTTTTTACTCTTGCCATTTTATTTCCTTCCTTTCTCTTCACTTCGTTTCGTTCATCATAAAATGAAAATTATAAATTTTCATTTTACAAATCTCTCGCTTCGCTCGTTCATCGTCATCCAAAAAATTTTTTTAAATTTTTGTCTGTCAAATCTCCGGTTGCTTTGCTCGGCTCATCTTTTATTTTTACATATTCAAATTAAATATTATCCACCATATGGTAATAATTTTTTAATTGTATTTTCACAAGTCTTACTTGCATAAGCATTTTGAACTTTTCCTGATTTTTTTTGTCTTTTTGTCTTATTAGCTAATAAATGTCTTCTGTTTGATTTTGTTCTTTTAACTTTTCCTGTTGCTGTTAATGAATATCTTTTTTTAGCAGCTTTATTTGTTTTTAATTTTGCCATGAGTTTTTCCTTCCTTTCTCTTTTCATTATAAAATAAAAATTATATATAAAACGCATTTATTACGCTTTTTTAGCTAAAATTGTAAACATATTTCTACCTTCTAATTTAGGTTGTTTTTCAACTATAGAAATATCTTCTAATTTTTCTATAAATTTATTTAAAACAACTTCCCCAGCTTTTGAATTGTTTACTTCTCTTCCTCTAAATCTAACTGTTATTTTAACTTTATTTCCATCTGTCAAGAATTTTCTTGCATTCTTTGATTTAAACTCAAAGTCGTGTTCTTCAATATTTGGCGTAACTCTCAACTCTTTAATTTCTAGAGTTTTTTGTTTCTTTTTTGCTTCTTTTTCTTTTTTTGCTTGTTCAAATTTATATTTTCCATAATTCATTATTTTGCATACAGCTGGTTTTGCATTTGGTGATACTAGTACTAAATCCAAGTTATTTTCTGCAGCTTTTTCTAAGGCCTCCCTTGTTGAAACAACTCCTAGTTTTTCTCCATTTACTCCTATTAATTGAACTTCTTTTTCTCTAATTTGACCGTTAATTGGTAATTCTTGTTTTATATTAAAACACCTCCATATTGTTGTAATTAATACAACAAAAAATTGACTTTTGTTACAAGTCAATCCACATAAAAAAATTTAAGTTATACTTTAAAATTTTATTTATTTCTAACCCTTTGCTTATTTACTAGGGTGAGAAGTTCTTGCTTCTTCTTGTAACAGATATTATTATACCATAAATTTTGGATTTGTCAAGAATTTCACAATATTTTTTCAAAATAAGTTATGATTCAATAAGAATGGGGTTGTACTCCCCCATCTTTAGAATCTTCTCTATGCTCTTGGATGAGCTTTTTGATAAATATTTTTTAATCCTTCATCTTGAAATTGCATATAAACTTGTGTTGATGAAATATCAGAGTGTCCAAGCATTGTTTGTATTGCTTTCAAATCTGCACCATTTTGCAATAAATGTGTTGCAAATGAATGTCTTAGAACATGAGGTGTTATATCTTTTGTTATATGAGCTTGTTCTTTATAGTATTTTATAATTTTCCAAAATCCTTGTCTTGTTAATCTTTGTCCATTGACATTTACGAATAATGCTTTTTCATTATCATCTTTAAGTAATATACCTCTTGCGTGATCTGTATATTCTTTTAATGCTTTTAATGACATTTTTCCTAATGGTATTATTCTTTGTTTGTTTACTTTTCTACAATTCACATATCCTTCTTTAAAATTAATATCATCAATATCTAATGATATAATTTCTGTTACTCTCATTCCTGTTGCATATGCAAATTCAAGCATTGCTTTATCTCTAATTCCTTTTAAGTCAATATCTTTTGGTTGTTCTAGTAATAATTCGACTTCTTTAGATGTTAAAACACATGGTGTTCTTTTCTCTACTTTTGGTGATTGTATTGTTTTTGTAGGATCTTTTTTTACTTTTCCTTTTTTTAGTACATATTGATAAAAAGATCTTATTGATGCTATACATCTTGAAATAGTTGAAGGTTTCTTTCCTAATTCTTCTAAATACTCGATATAATTTTTCATTACTTCTTCGTCTACTTTATTATATGCTACTTCGCATCCTTCTATATATCTTCTGAATTGTTTTAAATCTCTTTTGTATGATTGTAATGTGTTACTTGATAATTTCTT
>CAYQBQ010000019.1:7042-13385 GCA_964415805.1 uncultured Clostridium sp. | reverse complement strand
CACAGAAAGTGATGATAAGGTATTAACTTTAAAAAGATGTATTAACTCAAGAGATCCAAAATGTATGAGGTGAATCATGAAAAAAAGACAAGAAGTATATGATTTATATTGGTATTTTGCATGTGAAAGACAAAATATATTTTGGAAGAAAAGAAATGGAGAGTCAGCTCCATGGACTGAAGATCCAATTTTACAAGAATATAAATTTTGCAATAGTTATAGAGTTAATGATAGAGTTAGTCAATATTTATTAAAAAATGTTATATATAACGGTAAAAATTATTCAGATGAAGATATGTTATTCAGAATATTATTATTTAAATTATTTAATAAAGAATCTACTTGGGAATTATTATTAAATAATTTTGAAGATATTACTTTAAGAACATTTAATATGAATAATTACTCTAAAGTATTAGAAAATGCTATATCAAATGATATAAAAATATATAATGATGCTTATATAAGCTGTGCTAATAAAGCATTTGGATATGATAGAAAACATGATAATCATTTAGCGTTATTAAATAAAATGTTTAATGAAGATAAATTGCAAAATAAAATTGTTAAATGTAAAACAATGGAAGAAGCATTCAATATTATTAAAAGTTATCCATTAATTGGTAATTTTATGGCTTACCAATTAGTAACTGATATTAATTATAGTGAAGTTGTCGATTGGAAAGAAGATGAATTTACAGTTGCTGGACCAGGTTCACTCCGTGGAATAAAAAAATGCTTTATTGATAAAGGTAAAATGACTAATGAAAATATTATTAAATATATGTATAAACATCAAGATGAGGAATTTAAAAGACTTAATTTGAATTTCAAAAGAATTGGTAATAGGCCTTTACAATTAATTGATTGTCAAAATATATTTTGTGAATTAGATAAATATTGTAGACAGGCATTGCCTGATTTAAAATCTAACAGAACTAAAATAAAGAAAAAATATGTACCAAAACAAAATAAAATAGACTATTTTTATCCACCAAAATGGGAAATTAATATTTAATCATCATAACACATTTTTCTTAAGTTGGAGCTTACAACGGGAATCGAACCCGTGACCTCAGCCTTACCAAGGCTGCACTCTACCAACTGAGCTATGCAAGCATTTATAAAATTTATTCAATATTAGAAATTGGAAGTTAGACCTCCTCGTCTAATTTCCAATTTTCAAATATTATTAAAACATATTCTTTATTGCTTTTTTTCTAATTCTTTGAATAGCATTATCGACTGATTTTACCGGTGTTTCAAGTTTCTTAGCAATAATCTCATAGCTCTCCCCTTGTATATATCTATCTAACACCTTTTCTTCAAATTTACTTAAAGATTTATGCATAACATCTTGTATTTCGTTAAAATATTCTTTTTTCATTATTGTTTCCAAAGGATCCTCTATTGTATCCACTTCAAATGTTTCTATCAATTCTGTTCCATCTTCATCATTATTATACGCTGATGTATTCAGAGATAAATAAGAATTTAGTGGCATATGTTTTTGCCTATTTGAACTTTTGATAGCTGTAATCAATTGTCTCTCTACACATAAATTTGCAAATGTTTTAAATGTATTTTGTTTACTATTATCAAAATTTTTTACAGCCTTATATAAACCTATCATTCCTTCTTGTATAATGTCTTCTTTTTCAGCTCCAATTATAAAATATTTTCCAACTTTTGAGTTTACTAAATCTTTATATTTATTTAATAAAAAAGATAAAGCCTGCTCGTCCCCTTCTTTAATTTGAGATATTATTTGTTCATCTGTTAAGTTTACATACTTTTCTGTTGTATAATACACGTTTTCTTTTTGCATATGCCTAAAATACCTCCAAATGTTCTTTTTGTCATTATATATTTGCATCCTCTGAAAAGTCAAGAGTTTTTGCAAAAATTAGCATACAATTATAATTTTTTGTTGTTTTTTTATTTATTAATTTCTTGTTTTAAAAATGTCCAGAAACTATCGTTTTCCATACCTTTTTCCCAAGAAGCTACTCCACCCAAATTATTACTTGTAATTAAAGATATTTTTTCTTTTAAAGATCTCTCATCTTCAATCCATATTTTTTTAGTATATGAGTCATCTTTGTATTCCATATAATATTGTCTTAGATTTTCATCCCATTCTTTTTCTACACCATCTGAATTAATATTTTCCATACTTTTTAATGTGACAATACTTTGCTTTACAACTTTTCCTGAACTATCCTCAGTCCATAGTCTTGCATATAAAGGAATTGCTAGAATTATTTTTTGACTTTCTATCTCTTCTGTTTTTAAAAACTTATTAAGACTTAATTCAACCCAATTATATCCTGCCGTTGTTCCTGATTTGTTACTTGATGTTCCATATTGATCATATGCCATAAATACTATATAATCAGCCACATCTCCTATTACATGTCTATCAAAGCACATAGACCACGTTTCAGATCCGTCTGGTGCTGTTACATCAACAGATACTACGAGTCCCATATCTTTTAATCTAGGTGTTAATTCTATTATAAATCTGGAGTACATATCTTTGTCTTCTTGTTTCATATTTTCAAAATCTACATTTATACCATCTAATTTATATCTAACACAAGCAACCACTATTTCATTAATCAATTCTTGTCTTTTATTATAGTCATTCATTATTTCTGAAGTAACATTCATCATTCCGTTTCCTGCATTTTGAATCATTGGCCATACTTTGTATCCATTTGAATGTGCCCATTCGATATAAGATTGTCCTGCTTGTCCTATGTTTTCAGTTAATTCTCCTTTTGAATTTAAGTGAAAAAATGCTGGTGATACAACATTTACTCCATCCATCGTAACCCCTGTTCTATCCGGTGCTGATGCTACCTCTGAATAATAGTCCCAAACTAAATTTACTTTTCCATCTATTTGCTTTGATTCCTGCATCTCTTCTCTAACAACTACTGTATTTGCAATTTTATTTAATTTTATAAATCCTACTTTTCCATTTTCTGTTCTTATTTTTGCATAGCCATTATCTTCTGAAACAACAATAACATAACTTCCCTTTTTCACTCTATCTACAGTTTTAGACACAAATTTTGTTGAAGATTTTACTGCTACGTCTTTTGTTATTATTGCTTTTTTTTGCTCTTTTGATATTGAATCTATTGTTAATACTTTTGAATTTTCTATATATTTTATTTCTATTCCATACACATCCTCTAACTCTGTTATTGGAATATAAATTGTTCCATCTTTATTTTCTGCATGTGTATACGTACTTTTATTTGAACCATTTATACTTATTAGATTTTCCTCTAAGCTTATTGATGCTATTTTGTTATTATATGTTGTTACTATGTTATTATTTTCTGTATCTTCATATATATATTTATCAAAAAAGTTTCCTAAATCTTGTTTTGACAAATATATGTTATCATTTTCTATTAATACTTCCTTTTTTAGATTTGATGTTACATTTTTATTATTTATCACTAAGTTAATATTTTTGTTTTTATCTAGTATTATATAATTATTTATGTTATAAGCTATAATTCCTATTAATATTATTACTATTACTGTTATAAATATTTTTATTATTCTCTTTTTCTTTTTTTCAATTTGTTATTTTGTCACTATTTGTTTAATTTTTCTTTTTTCCCTTCGAATAATTATTTTATGCTTATAATATACCATAAGTTTTTAAGTTATAAAAGAGTTATGTATTAATTTTTTTAATTTTTTTAATTATATAAAAAAAAGAGAAAAAACTGTTTTTTTCCTCCGTCCCTAAAAACAGTTTTTTTCTTTTTATTTTAAAATTCTAAGTGTATTAAATATTGTAATCAAAGTAACACCAACATCAGCAAAAACTGCTTGCCACATATCAGCAACACCTAGTAAGCTTAAAACTAATGTCAATATTTTAACTCCTATTGAGAATATTAAATTTTGTTTAATAATTTTATTTGTCTTTTTAGAAACTTCAATCGCGTCAACAATTTTAGAAAGTTCATCTGTCATAATTACAACATCAGATGCTTCTATTGCTGAACTTGAACCAATTCCTCCCATTGAAATTCCAACATCTGCTCTTGCTAGTACTGGGCTATCATTTATTCCATCACCAACAAATGCAACTTTTTGATGTTCATCTCTTTTTGCAATTATTGTATCTAATTCATTATATTTATCTTGTGGTAGCATTTCTGATTTTACTGCTTTTATGCCAACTTCTTTTGCAATTTTTTCTGCAATTTCTTTTTTGTCTCCTGTAAACATTTTTGTGTTTATTCCTAATTTATGAAGCTTTTCCATTGTTTCTTTTGTTGATGGTTTTATTTCATCTGTTAAAACTATTTTTCCAACAACATTTTCATCTATATTTAAGTATAGAACTGTTCCAACAATATTTTCTTTGTCTGCATTTGTGAATTCTGTATTTCCTATTTTTATTGTCTTTCCTTCATATTGATATTGAAGTCCTTTTCCTGAAACTTCTTCAAAATTCTCAACATTTTCTATTTCTTTTGATACTTCTTCATATTTCTTTAATATCGATTTTGCTATTGGATGGTTTGAATTTTTTTCACCCATTGCAAAATATTTTAAAACATCTTGCTTAGTATAATTTGCATCAATTGCATTTATTTCTGACACCGCAAATTTTCCTGTTGTAATTGTTCCTGTTTTGTCAAATATAATCTCTTTAATATCTTTTATTCCATCTAGATAATCACTACCTTTAATTAATATTCCTTTTTTAGACGCTTTTCCTATTCCTGAAAAATAACATAATGGAACTGATATTGCTATTGAACATGGACATGAAATTACTAGAAATATTAGTGCTTTGTAAATACTTTCTTTGTAAGTAACTCCTGCTACAATTAGTGGCATGAATATTGCTACTAATAATGCAAGCCCCATTACAACTGGTGTATAAATTTTTGCTGTTTTTGATACAAACGTCTCTGTTTTTGCTTTTTTATCTGTTGCATTTTCAACTAAGTTTAATATTTGGCTTACCGTACTGTTTTCATATGTTTGTTCAACTTTTACTTCTATTAATCCATTTGTATTTATGCTTCCTGATAGAACTTTGCTATTTTCTGCTACTTCTATAAGTTTACTTTCACCTGTTAATGCTGAATTATCAATTTGAGCATTACCTTTTATTACAATACCATCTAATGGTATTTTTTCTCCTGTTTTTACAAGAATAATATCACCTATTTTTACTTCGTCTGGTGTAACTTGTTTCCATTCTTCACCTTGTTTCAAGTTCGCATATTCTGGTTTTATATTCATTAAATCTGATATTGATTTTCTTGTTTTGTTAACTGCTTTTGATTCTAATATTTTTCCTATTTCATATAAAGTTATAACCATTAATCCTTCTGAATTTTTCCCAACCAAATATGCTCCAATTGCTGATACAACGATTAACATATTTTCATCTAATACTTTGTTTTTAAATAATTGTTTAAATCCTTTTTTGGCTGTTTTGTATAGTAATATTGCAAATGCTATTATTGTTAATGCACTTGTAACAATTGTATTGAAATTTCCAATTAAAGCAATTAAATATATTGCAATTCCTATAATAATTCTTGCAATATCATTTCCATTATGTTCTTCTTTATCATGATTTTCTTCACCATCTTCAAGAACTTCAACATCTGGTTCTAATTTTTGAACTAATTTTGTTATTTCCTTTTTTGGACTTGTTTTATCTGTTTTAAATGTTAATTTTAATGTTGAAAAATTAACAACTACATCTTCATATCCTTCTGTGTTTGCTATTTCATCTTCTACTTTTTTTGCACATGCCGCACAGTCCAATCCTTCTAATGTATATTTATAACTCTTCAATATGTTCACTTCCTTTCTTTACAATTTGTTCGATGTGCTCATCGTCTAAACTGTAAAATATTATTTTTCCTTCTCTTCTAAATTTTACTAATTTTGATTGTTTTAGTAGTCTTAATTGATGTGATATTGCTGATTGCGTTGTTCCTACAATATTTGCAATGTCACATACACACAATTCTTCTTCTAATAAAGCATATATTATTTTCATTCTTGTTGAATCAGCAAATACTTTAAATAATTCTGCCAAGTCATATATAAAGCCATCTTCTGGCATTTTTTGTTTTACTTTTTTTACTGTTTCTTCATGCAATATGTTGCATTCTGCAAAATTTTCTTCCATATTTTCCTCCCTTTTTCATTTGATTGTATGAATAATTGTTCATATGTAATTATATTATATGCTTATAAGAATTTTTTGTCAACACTTTCTATAAAAATTTTGAAAAATTAAAGTGCAAGCACCTGAATGAATTAAGTGGGATTAAGG
>CAYQBQ010000019.1:4534-7007 GCA_964415805.1 uncultured Clostridium sp. | reverse complement strand
CGTCCCCATTGGTTCACAGGGATTTTGTGTGGTGGCCCCTTAATCCCACTTAACTCATCTATTTTAAAATCTCATTCATAACTGCTGATAAATATTTCATACTAGTCAAACACTGCTCTAAAGTATTACCCGTTGCACCAACTTCAATAATATTAGCATATTTTCCAGTATGTTGATTATATCTAGACTTAGTAAGCATAATAGGCTTAAACAATCCTGGATACATTTCTTCTGCTTTTTCTTGAACTTTTACAGCGAATTTCAAATTTTCATTCCAATTCGGATGAAATAAACCACCTTCGTTTGTTCCAATTACAAACATAATTTGTGCACAATAATCTTCACCTATTTTTACTGTTGGAGCATAATCTGGTCTTGCCCCTATTGCATCTCTATGTAAATCAATTATTATGTCCGATGGTGTTGTTTGTAACATATTTTCTACGGTTTGTAATGAACGTGTGTATGAACCCGTGTACGATGGATAATCATGATAAGAAGAATTATGTACTACATTCAAATTATATTGTTTTAAATAATTTTCCAACTCTGTTCCTACTCTTGTTACAGTATAATTCAAATCAGTTGTCCTATAATTTCCAGTTTGAGTATATTGATATTTTTCACTTGGTTCATAACTCTCACAACTATGTGTATGAAATATTAATATATTTTTATTTTCAATTTTTATATCTGGATTCAATATTTCTTGTGTTAAATTATATGTTGTTTGATTTTTGATTTTCACTTTTCCATATTCCACATTATAACTTTCTGTTATTGGATTTTGAGTAACAATTTCTGTTTTTGCAGTTTCTGTGCTTGCTAAGGTAATCTTTTCTTCTAATTCAATTTTATTTTCATCTTTCATTTTCTCTGAATTTTCATCCGAATTTACCAAATTATTTTTTTCTTCTATTTTTTCAATTCCTTTTATACTACTTATTTCTGTTTTTATAAATTCTTCTAAATAATTTTTTGATGTTGTATTTTCATTTTCCTGTTCTATTTTATTATATTCTTCATTCATACTTGACATTGCTGGAATCGTTTTATCTAAGCAGCTTGTCAAACTACCAAATTGAAAAATCTCTATCTTACTTTGTTCTTGTTTTTCTTCTTTTTTTATTTCATTTTTTTTAAATGAAAAAAATCCTGCAGTATATATAACAAAAAATATTGTTATCATAATTCCTACAAGATATTTTATTATATCTTTCATTTTTAATACTGTTACATTAAACATATATATTCTCCTTGTTTCTTTAGTTTACTATATATATTTATATTCACAAATTATTAAAAATATGTTATTTCTATAGCAAAAAACTGTTAAAAAGAGATCATCCCTTTTTAACAGTTTTTTATTCTATTGTTTCAGTATCTTCATTTATTGTATTTTTATTTACTGTGTTTGTATTACTATTATTAGTTGATTGACCATTTTTTTGTTTTACACCTACACTATCTAACCATTCTTCTATATTAATTGTTTGATTATTAACATTCATATAATAATATTTTTTTCCTGAACTTATTGTCATATATACATCATCTATTATTGGTTGTACCACTACTTCTCCAGACGAATTGATTAATGAATATTTTTTATTTTTGCATGCAACTAATATATTATAATTTGGTATTAACAATAAATTAATTGCATCTTTGTTGCTTGACGCTATATATCCAAAACTATCATAATCAAACGCTAACATTTCATTTCCATTCTTATCGAAAGCACCCCATTTATTACCTTTTTGTGCAGGTATCATTCCATTATCTAACAAGTATTTATTTTTTATATTATTTTGTTCAAATTTTGTGTTGTCAACTCCTATTTGATCATATTCAATATAAATTTTTATATTTCCCTTTGAATCAATTACTCCACATTTATTATCTCTTTTAGCAAGATATAACCCTGTATCACTATCTATTAATTCAAGACTGTCATATAATATTTGTACTTTTGTTTCTTTTTTTGATGATATAATTCCTACTTTATTATTACTTTGAACCAAAAAATCTCCTGAATTTGGTAAATATTCTATATTGTCATATTTGGGTTCTATAATCACATTTCCTTTTGTATCTATTACTGCATAAGTTTTATCTTGATTTTTAGTTACAACTAACATATTATTAAGGATTGTTTTTTTGTTTGTAAAATTATCACTAATTTTTTCATAACCATAATCTAAAACTCTAGATGTATATGTATCTATTAAATATGGCATTGTATATATATATGCTCTTTTTTTATCAGCATTATATGTAAATGACATATTGAACGCACTTTCAAGTGCATCTGATGTTGCATACAATTTCCCATTAATTGCTTTTACTGGTTTAGATGAATAATAATAATTATAGTTTGCATTATTATCTGAAATAGTTAATTTATATATTTTATTCGAATTTAAAGTAAAATTAGCTATTTCATCTTCACTTTGTACATAACACTTACTTG
>CAYQBQ010000019.1:0-4450 GCA_964415805.1 uncultured Clostridium sp. | reverse complement strand
ATTTCCTTTACTTTTTCATTTGTTGCACCATTTATACTTAATTTTAAAGTACTATCTTGTATATATACAATAGATATTCCTATTGCAATGATAGCAACAACTAAAATTAACATTATAATTAATATTATTCTCGTCATTTTTTTTGATTTGTCCACACTTTTTGGTTCAAAACTTTCATCAATTAAATTCATTTGTAATCCCCTCCAAAATATAAATATTAATTAATATACCCATATTTTTTATAAAATTCATTTTTAAATGTTAATAAATTATCATTCTCTATTTCTATTCTAACTCTTTCCATCAAATTAGTCAAGAATCTTAAATTATGAATTGATAATAATCTTACTCCTAATATTTCATTTGCCTTTACTAAATGTCTGATATAACCTCTTGTGTAATTTTTACAAGTATAACAATCACATTCTGGATCTAATGGTCCCCAGTCCCTTTCATAAGTAGCATTTCTTACTACTACTTTTCCATGAGATGTTAATGCTGTTCCATTTCTTGCTATTCTCGTTGGTAATACACAATCACACATATCAATTCCAGCTATTGCTGCTTCTATTAGATAATCAGGTGTTCCAACTCCCATTAAATATCTTGGTTTATCTTTTGGCATTTTAGGAGCTGTATATCGTAATATGTCTAAAAATTCTTCTTTTGGTTCTCCTACACTTATACCTCCTATTGCGTATCCTGGTAAATTTAATTCTACCAAGTCTTCTAAGCTTTTATCTCTTAAATCTTTATAAAATCCACCTTGAATAATACCAAATAAAGCCTGTTTGTCCGTTGTAATATGAGCATCTTTACATCTTTTTGCCCACCTTGTTGTTCTTTCCATAGAATTTTTTGTATATTCATATGTTGATGGATATGGACAACATTCATCAAATGCCATTATAATGTCCGCACCTAAATCTTCTTCTGTCTTCATTACTGACTCAGGAGTGAAGAAATGTTTACTTCCATCTAAATGTGATTTAAATTCAACTCCTTCTTCAGATATAGTCCTTAAATCTCCTAAACTGAAAACTTGAAATCCTCCACTGTCTGTTAAAATAGGTCTATCCCATTTCATAAAGTTATGAAGTCCTCCTGCTTCCTTTACAATATCTTGCCCTGGTCTTAAATATAAGTGATATGTATTTGATAATATTATTTGTGCTTTTACCTCTTCTTTTAATTCTTCAGGAGTCATTGATTTTACTGTTGCCTGTGTTCCAACTGGCATAAATATTGGTGTTTGTATATCTCCATGTGGAGTATGTATTACTCCTCTTCTTGCTCCTGTTTGTTTACATTCGTGTAATAATTCGTATGTTACTGCGTGTTCCATTTTTTCCTCCTAAACCTGGGATTAAGGGGCCACCACACAAAATCCCATGCTATTTTATTAACATTGCATCTCCGAAACTAAAGAAACGGTATTTTTCTTTAACAGCTTCTTCATATGCTCCCATTATATAATCTTTTCCTGCTAAAGCTGATACTAGCATTAATAGAGTTGATTGTGGTAAATGAAAATTAGTAATCAATCCATCTATGCATTTAAATTTATATCCTGGATAAATAAATATTTGTGTATCACCTTCAGTTGGTTTTACCATTCCAGTATTTTCGTCTGCAACAGTTTCTAATACTCTACAAGATGTTGTTCCAACTGATATAACCTTATGTCCTTGTTTTTTTGCTTCATTTATTTTATCACAGTCTTCTTGTTTTATATAATAATGTTCTGAATGCATTTCATGGGCTTCTACTGTATCTTCTTTTACAGGTCTAAATGTTCCTATTCCAACATGTAAAGTTACATTTGCAATTTTTACACCTTTTTCTTCTAATTTTTTCAATAGCTCTGGTGTGAAGTGTAAGCCTGCTGTTGGTGCTGCAGCTGAGCCATCATATTTAGCGTATACAGTTTGATATCTATCTCTATCTTTTAATTCTTCATGTATATATGGTGGTAATGGCATCAATCCTATTTGATCTAATATTTCATTAAATATTCCTTTATAATAAAATTTAACTTTTCTTGTTCCACCTGGCATTATGTCTAATATTTCCGCTTCTAGCAATCCATCTCCAAATATTACTTTTGTTCCAATATGTAATTTATTACCTGGTCTTACTATACTCTCCCAAATATCCCCCTCAATGTTATTTAATAAAAGAAATTCAACATGTGCTCCTGTTTCTTTTTTTCCGTAAATTCTTGCTGGAATTACTTTTGTATTATTTCTAACTAAGCAATCACCTGGTTCTAAGTAATCTATTATATCTTTAAAAACTTTGTGTTCAATTGTTTGTTTTTCTCTATCTAAAATCATCAATCTTGATTCGTCTCTTTTTTCTAATGGTACTTGTGCTATTAATTCTTCTGGTAAATTGTAATTAAAATCTGATACTTTCATTTTTACTCCATTCTTTCTAATTTGTACTATTAACTTCTAAATTTTGACTTGCCATATTATTAAACGTCTTTTTTATATTTTTAACATTATTAACAACATTTTTAAATAACTGTTTAATATCTTCTAACAAGTTTTGTGGTTCGTGAAATTCTTCAATCTTATAAGAATATTTAAAATCTATATTCTTTGCAGGTTTTAAAGTATATACTTGTTCTGGTAAACCCATATATCCATTTGAAGTTTTTATATTTTTATTCATATAGTCTTTATACCAATCTTTTAAACCTGTTAAATTTTGATTTTTATATCCATATTTTTCATAATCATGTAAAGCTGGTATATCATACCCATATTCTTCTGAAGTTCTTTCTAATGAATGTAGAAATTCATGTAAAAAAACTTCCTCAGGAAATATATTTATTTTTGTATCATATCTATATATGTAACTTTTAGATGAGTTTGGTAATCTTATATTTGAATATCCTATTCCATAATAATCCATTGAACCGAAGTCCTATCCAATCATTTATCTGAATGTCATCTTTATACTGTTCATTTCCTAATCTTATGATAACAAAAATATGGTCATAATTATTTGACTCAATTACACTTTTTATGCTACTTTCAACATCTTCTGCTGCTACAAAATATCCAAACTCTTCATCATATGTCAATTTATTTATTGGTTTTTGTACATTATATACATCACAATTTGCAGTCATTTTATTTTGAGACAAACTCTTTATATTTGTTTCAAATCTCTTTATTGTATCTTTTATATCTAATATATCATTATTCGTCATAGATATATTTACTTCTTTTCCATCTACAACCACATCTGTATTTTCAAATATAAAACACGCAAAATTCCAATCATTATTTTCGCTAGTTGTTCCTTCTTCAAATGTAAAATCTGAAAACCAAGCTGTACCCGTACATTTTCCTAAATATCCCCCTAGCCTAAAACCAATATCTACCTCTTCTCTATCTTTTGAGTTAAATATCATCTCTATCTTTTGCCATTCTTGCGTTCCAGTTATAGCTACTGATTTTTCTGTTGTTCCAATTACAGATATTTGTGCTCCAACACCAGATATATCATTTTTTGCAACAACATTATCAGTTTTAACCATACATGTCACTTTATATGGCATATTTTTTTGTACTCGTACTGTTTTATAAAACGTTGCATCATTTTCTTCATTTGAAACTATTCTATAACTATCATTTTTAGAATATTTTACTTCTGAATCTCTTTGGAATTTTGATGTATGTATATTCATTTCACTTCTTACAAAATCATTAAAATTATTCTTTTTATAAAAATTGAATGTTAAAACTATTGCTATCAAAGTAATTATCCAAAATATAATATTAGTTATTTTACTTTTCATTTTCTCTCCTGTGAGACATTAGGGACAGTCCGTTTTTGTCTCATATTTTTGTTGTTTTTTGTCGATTTATAATTCATATATATTATACATTAATTATGAGTTTTTAGCAACAACTTTTATTGGTTTCTATTAATATAGAGCTAGATTGTAATCACCACTAGCTCTATATTCAATAATATTGCAAATAATGACTTATTCATTTATTATTTTGTCTATAGACTGTTCTCTCATTTCTTTTATAATTTTACAACTATTATTAAGTTTCTCTTGTTCTTCATTAGTCAATTCAAGATTTAGTAATTCTCTTACTCCATTACTATTAATTATTGCTGGTACTCCTATGAATATATCATCTTGACCATACGCACCATCTTTTAAATAAGTAGAAACAGTTAAAATTGAATTATCATTATCTAACACTGATTTTACTATTTTGCTTAAAGCCATACCAATTCCATAATATGTGGCTTTCTTTTTATTGATAATTTCGTATGCCGCATTTACAACATCTTGATGTATTTTTTCTAAATCTTCCATAGGATGATTTCCATCTTTCATAATATCTATCATTTTTTTGCAACCAACATATGCGTGATTCCAAGGCACAAATGAAGAATCTCCATGCTCTCCCATTAT
>CAYQBQ010000018.1:0-13494 GCA_964415805.1 uncultured Clostridium sp. | reverse complement strand
AATCTGGTGTTTCTCCATCTTTTACTCTTAATGATACATTTCTTTCTAGTTCTTTGTATAATCTATCTCTTATATGTCTTGATGTTACAAATTGTCCTTCTTTTCCAGCAAATGGTCCATTGTTTACACTAAATGTCATCGTTACTGTTGGTTCATCTATGTCCACAAATGGTATTTTTTCTGGATGTTCAAAATCACATACTGTATCACCTATATTGATGTCTGATAGTCCAGCAAATTCTATAATATCACCTGCTCCAACTTCTTCAACTTCAACTTTTTTAAGGCCTACGTGTGTATATAACTTTGCGATTCTTCCTTGTGTTATTTTATCTTCTTTTCCACAAATGCTAACTGGCATTCCAACTTTCATTGTTCCTCTTTCTAGTCTTCCTATACCAATTCTTCCAACATAATCGTCATAATCTATGTTAGATACTAACATTTGTGCTGGTCCTTCTATTTCACATTTTGGTGGTTCTATTGTGTTTATTATTGTTTCAAATAAGCAAGATAAATCTGTTGTTTCATCTGCTAAGTCCATTTTTGCAATTCCGTTTTTTGCTGATGCATATACTACAGGGAAGTCTAATTGTTCGTCTGTTGCATCCAGTTCAATGAATAATTCGATAACTTGGTCTACAACTTTTTCTGGTTGTGCTCCAGGTCTATCTATTTTGTTTATTACTACTATTGGTTTTAGTCCTAATGCTAATGATTTTTTTAGAACTTCTCTTGTTTGTGGCATTGCTCCTTCAAATGCGTCAACTAATAGTAAAACACCATCAACTGTTTTTAAAACTCTTTCTACTTCTCCTCCGAAATCAGCATGTCCTGGTGTATCTACTATGTTTATTTTGATGTCTCCGTGCATTACTGATGTATTTTTAGATAAAATTGTTATTCCTCTTTCTTTTTCTTGGTCGTTTGAGTCCATTACTCTTTCTTGGACTTGTTCATTTTCTCTAAATACATGACTTTGTCTTAATAATGCATCTACTAATGTTGTTTTTCCATGGTCAACGTGTGCTATTATTGCTATGTTTCTTATATTTTTGTTGTTCATTTTTATTACCCCTTTATTTTTATTTTTTAATTCTCTCTAACTTAAAAATTATACTACTAAATTAATCTTTTGTCAAACTAATTATGTTTCCCATAATCTCTTCAGTAACCTTATCAAGAACTTCCTTATCTTTACTACCTTTATACTCACTAAAATCTAAAGGTTTTCCATAAGTAATAGTAACTTTTCTGTTTCCTTTTTCTCCGCCTTTAATACCACAAGGCACAACAGGTGCACCGCTTCTTACAGCAAAAAATGCTGCACCATCTTTGACTTTTTCACCTTTTGCTAAGCCATTTCTTGTTCCTTCTGGAAATAAAGCCAAACAATCTCCATTCTTTAAAGTTTTCAAAGACTCTTTAAGTGCAATTACTTCTTTTGAATCTCTTTTTACTAAAATAGCATCAAATACATATCCCAATAAAGCTAAAAACTTATTTTTTGTTAATTCTTCTTTAGCTAAAAACCTTGTATATCTTCCTGTTGTTACTTCTATCAAAGGTGGATCCAAAAAACTTCTATGGTTTCCACAAATAATAACAGCACCCTCCTTTGGTATATTTTCTCTTCCTACAACTTCAAATCTATATACTATTTTACAATAAATCCAAATTGCACCTTTTACAATTCCTCTACCTATTGGCTTTAAAATATCTCTCATCTATTTTTCCTCCTCTGGTACATAAATATTTTTAACAACAACCTCAAACTCCTCTACGTTCATAGCAGTCAATTTTTCAATTTCTTTTTTTGCCTTATTTTTAAACTCATTAATTCCTTCAATTACATTAAATCCATATACTACAGTTACTTCCATATATAATTTAGCACCTTCACCAAAATTTTCGACTCTAATTTTTTGAACCTTATATATTCCCGGTGTCTTTGAAACTAAATACTCTAATATTTGTCTAAACACTGTATCTGAAATTGTAAAATTCCCTAAATAACTAAATGTCGGTCTTATAATTGACTTTTCAGATATATATGGTTTATTTCCTCTTCCTTTTGTTTTAAATATTTGAAGAGGATCTAATAAATATCCAGAAAAATCTTTTTTTATCTCAAACGTTGGTACTGGTATCACATGTTTTCCTTCCGTTACTCTTATTCTCCTTGCAGTTTCCATCTCTTCTTGTGTTGCAACATCAGAAATATATGTAGTATCGCAAATTTCTGGTAATCCTAAATTAGCAGCAATTTTTTGTACCATTCCATCTGACGTACCAAGTATTAAAATACTTTCAGGTTTATATTTTTTTAAAGCCTTTATTATTTCTTCTTTCTCCTCTTCTTTATAAAACAACGCATGTTTTACTGTTTCAATTTTTGTTGGAGCTTTTTTTGCTGATTCACCAGCTATTACCTTATTGTCCATTATTAATAAACCATCATCTATTATAAATTTTATATCTTTTTCACTTGCAACCATTTGAGCTCTATAACTTTTCCCAGTCCCCGATGGTCCTACAAATGCATAAACTTTTATTTTGTTTGTACCAATTTTAGAAAAATTAGGTATTTTATTAGGTATTTTATCTTTTAATAACATTATAAATTTCTCCTTTTATCAATAATTTGCTTGATTTAAATTTGGATACTGGAATATCTTTCCACCTTCTGTAAATTGTCCTTCTGGTATATGAGAATTATTAAATTCTTTTTCTCCTTTTAGAAAATACTTATATTTTAAAGAATCGCTTAAATGTCCTGAGCCCACTAAAATAGGATCATCCCATGTACAATCTACAGCATACCAAATATTATTTACTTCTACATAATTCCATGCATGGCTCTCTGAATTTCCTTCTGAGTTAGTTGCTTTTCCAGCAACAATTACACATGGTACATCCATAGAGTCCATTAAATATTTAAAAGCTTTAGCATACCCCTCACAAACGCTCTTTTTATTTATAAATGCTCCATATATATCATATATATTAGATTGAGATATCGTTTTATCATAATCTATACTTTCTACTAAATAATCATGTGCTAATTTAATATTTTTATATGCGTCTGTTTTTGTGTTTTGAACAAAATAGGCCCTAATATTCTCTATTTTACTTACTGCCTCATCTATCTTTTCTTTTGATGAAAATTCATCAGTCAAATAATTAGTTTGATTTCCAGCATTAATAAATACTCTATAAGTTTTCTTACTTCCTCTTGTAGTAGTTTCAATATTCAGGTACAATTTGGAAAATTCTATATAAAATACATCTGGATTGTCATATGTATATGCTTCTATTGCAGTTTGATAATAATCTCCTAATAATTTTTCTCCATTGTTTTGAGAAAGTAATGAAGAAAATTCTGTTCCAAGGTTTATCTCATATGTTCCTGTTTTCATATTCTCTTTATTAGACTCCATTGCATTATATATTATTTTTGAATATTCATCTAATTGATTATAAAAATATTTATTTATATTTTCATTTTTATAATCTATGTTCTCATTATCTGGTGATATTGTTTCAACTGTTCTTTCTAATATTTGTGGTGTTTTTAAATTATCATCTATCCCTCCACTTGAAATCGTTATATTAGATACAAATTCTTGCACTTCTCCTACTATATCTTTTTTTGTTATTTCGTTATATATTATTATTCCTAAAATACCAAATACCAATATCATTAATATTGTAATAAGTGTCATTATGAATGATGTTATTTTTGATTTCATTTTCATCCACTCTCTTTCGTGCATATGTAATTTTATTATAACATTTTTCGTTGTTAAAAACTAGTATATTTTCATTTTTTTTGATAATACTAATTAATAATTGTTACAATTTCGTAATAAATAATTATTGAAAATTTAGGTACATAATTATTCCTAAATTTCCAAGTTTGGAGAAATTATGAAAATAAAAGATATCCTTACAGAAACATTTAGTTATAATAGAAAAAATTCATACCACTTTTCTTTACCTGATGACCCAATAACTACCGTTAAACAATCAAATAAAGAAAATAATTCAAGAAATGTCTTTACAGATATAAATAAATCTTTAGATTATATAAAAACTAAATATAACCTTTTAATCAACAGTGATGTTATAACACGTGAATTTATTTTAAATGCAAAAGGAAAGCAATTTAAAGCATTTTTGCTTTATATTGATGGAATGGTTGATTCACAAATATTAAACGATTTTGTTTTAAAACCATTAATGATGAGAAATCAGAATAATTTTTTAAAAAATCAACAATCAAATATCATTTCCGAATCAGTCACAAATAATGTTACAATTAGAAAAGTAAAAAAATTCAACCTAGTTGACTATGTTCAAACTTGTTTAATTCCTCAAAATAATATAGAACTTCAATCTTCTTTTAACGATATTTTTTTAGGAGTTAATTCTGGTAATTGTGCTCTTTTTATTGATACTCTTGATTCTGCTTTTGATATTGATGTAAAAGGTTTCAAACAAAGAAGTATTGATAAACCAGAGAATGAGGTTGTTATAAAAGGATCCCACGAAGCTTTTGTTGAAAACATTCGTACAAATACATCTTTAATAAGACGCTTTACAAATAACGAAAACTTAGTTATTGAAAACTTAGAAGTTGGAAAATTAACAAAAACAAAATGTGCAGTTTGCTATATGCAAAATATTGCAAATGATGATTTGGTTGCAGAAGTTAAATATCGAATAAATAATGTGGATGTAGATTCAGTTCTTTCAGCAGGACAATTAGAACAATTAATAAGTGATAATAGCGCTTTGGGACTTCCAAAAGCTCTATCTACTGAAAGACCAGACAACGCAACACAGCATCTTTTAGAAGGTAGAGTTATTGTTTTAATAAATGGTTCCCCTTTTGCATTAATTCTTCCAGCAATTATGATTGATTTTTTAACTTCTCCAGAAGATAGAAATTTAAAAAGTATATTTGCAAACTTTTTAAGATGCATAAGAGTAATTTGTACATTTTTTGCTCTTCTATTACCAGGTTTATATGTTGCATTGACTAGCTTTCATATAGAAATATTACCAACAGAATTACTTTATTCTATTTTGGCTGCAAGAGAAAATGTACCTTTTCCTATTATATTTGAAATACTTATAATGGAAGTATCCTTTGAAATTATAAGAGAAGCTAGTCTTAGAGTTCCTTCTGCTATAGGCTCAACAATTGGTATTGTTGGTGCAATAGTTATAGGTCAAGCTGCTGTAGGTGCTGGTATTGTTAGTCCAATATTAATTATTATAGTTGCAATAACCGCATTAAGTTCCTTTGCTATTCCTGATTATGGTTTTAGCTTTCATTTAAGAGTATTTAGATTTTTATTTGTTTTTCTTGGGTATATTGCTGGATTTTTAGGAATTGGAACTGGTCTTTTTGTTTATCTATCGACAATATGTAATATGGAATCTTTCGGAGTATCTTACTCTATCCCATATTCTAGTATAAAAAATTTAAAGAAAACCGGTCTTTTACTTCCACCTATATGGAAAAGAGAATATAGGGCTCCATATTTAGCTACCAAAATGGAAAAGAAACAAAAGAATATTTCTATGAAATGGAAAAAGGAGGTGAATTAACAAACATGGAACATGAAAAACTCGGTACAATAAGTACTATTATACTCACACTTTCTATTGTAATCTCATACATTACAAGTTCTTTACCAAGAACCTTTATAAATGAAATCAAATCTGCTACCTTATTAAATATAATTTATGTAACAGCAATCGTTTTAATTTTAGTTTTGTTAATTTGTAAATTATTTAAAAATTTTCCTGGCTTAGATATTTTAGACATTTCAAAATTTTTAGGTGGTAATATTTTTAAAAATATTATTGGTAGCTTTTTTATATCTTATTTCATTATAAATTCAAGCATAATGTTAAGAAATTTCTGTGAAGGATTAGGCGTTGTATATTATTCATTGACAAATTATGTATTTATTGTTTTAATGTTTATTATTTCTATTGCTTTAGTAAATACTTTAAGTTTTAATTCCTCTTTAAACGCAACATCAATTGTATTTCCTATTGTATCAATAAGTGTAATATTATTATTTTGTGGTAATATAGATAATTTTTCTTTTAAACGAATTTTTCCTATTTGTGGTGATAGTGCTTATAATACTTTTATTTTAGGGTTGAGAAATATAGGTGCATTTGGTGGCGTATGTTATATATATTTTTTACCGCCCATGCTAAAAGAACCTAAAAAATTCAAAGAAATTGCTATTATATCCGTTATTTTTACAGGGGCATTTATATTATTGTGTGTAGCAACTTTACTTTTAATGTTTTATTTTTTTGTAACAACAGATGAAATAATACCACTATTCTCAGCTGCTAGGCATATAGAATTTGGCTCATTTTTTCAAAGATTCGAGTCAATATTTCTATTAATTTGGATAATATCTTTTTGTTGCTATTTAAGTTTAATTTGCAAATTTTCTGCACATATTTTCAATAAAATGTTTAATTTATCTGATATAAAACCTACCCTGAATATTTTTGCAATGCTAATTTTTGGAATAGCTTTGCTTCCTAAAAATTATGCTATATCTAATTTTTTTGAAACACATATTTATAGATATTTTCAGATTGCTATAGGTTTTATTTTAGGTATATCAATATTAACTATAGCTAATTTTAAAAAAAGAAGGGTAGGTGTTAAAGATAACTAATATATTAAAAAAAATCTTTATTATAGTATTAATCATTATATTTATTTCTAGTTTTTCTTCGTCATATAATTCACTTAATATAAGCAATTGTGCATTTGCCGTAGCACTTGGTATTGACAAATCTTCATCAGATAAATTAGAAATCACTTTTGAATTTCTATCGACTTCACCAAGTGGTGAAAGTATTTCTGAAACAAAGCCTGTAATTAATAGTGTTGTATGTTCTTCCATAACAAATGGAATAAATATAATGAATGCATACCTAGGAAAAAAAGTTAATCTTTCTCATTGTAAATTATTTGTTTTCTCAGAGGAAATAGCAAAAGAAGGAATATCTAAAGAGATTTATTCATTAATAAATGATGTTCAGGTACGACCTTCAGCAAATATCGTTATTAGCAAATGTAACACTAAATATTATATTAAAAATTCTATTCCAAGTTTAGAAAGTTTAATTCCAAAATATTATGATATATTCCCTAATACTAGTGAATATACAGGATATACTTGTAATGCAACTATAGGTAATTTTTTTAATGCTTTAGTTTGTAGCTATGACTCTCCTTATGCAATATTGGGCGGAGTAAAAACTTCCTCAAGTAATTCTTATGAATCTCAAATGACAGATGACACTACTATAAAAACAAACGAAAATTCAATATCTGGTAATAGATCTTCTCAAAATATTGGTCTTTCCGTTTTTAAAGATGATAAACTTGTTGGGGAATTAAATGCTATGGAAACTATTTGTTTTTTATGTATAAGAAAAAAAGTTAACAATTTTCTTATATCTGTTCCAAACCCTCAAGAAGAAAACTCAAAAATTGATGTTTATTTAACACCAAATAGTACTCATAATATAAATGTTGATTTTGTTAATGGTTCTCCACATATAAATATAAAATTAGAATTTTCAGGTAAGATTTATTCTATGAAAAAAGATTCTCAATATCTTAATATTGATGTTTTGAATTTGATTTCAAATTCATGCAATAAATATTTGGAAAGTCAAATTACTAAATACCTGTATAAAACTTCTACTACTTTTAAAAGCGATATAAATGGGTTCGGAAAATATGCAATTCCTAGTTTTACTACAACTACAGAATTTAATAACTATAATTGGAAAAAAAATTATAGTAATTCAACTTTTAATGTTGATATTAATACTGTTATTGATTCTGGATTTTTATTAACACAGACTTAAAAATAAGCAAAAATAAAAAATTTAAGGATATCACTTAAACTTTTTAATATCATATAAGTGATAATCCTTGATTCTATTTTCTATAGTGGAGGTTTATATGAATTTAATTTATCATTTTACATTTATTGTTGTATCCATATTTATTTTAATTAAAACGATTTTTTACGGTATATATGAAATTAATTCAGAAAATAATAAATCAGGTGGTATTGCTGTTATTTGCTTTTCTGTTTTGGTTGTTATTTTTTCTAACATTATTGTTTTTTTTAGATAATTATGCGTATTACACCACATGTTCTAACACTACAATTCACAAACCAATTCCTGCATTAAACATTTGACTGATACAATTTCTTTTATTTTACTAACATTACTACCACAAAAAATTAATCCATTATCTGTTTTTCCTTTTACAGAATTTATTAATGCTTTTGTAATGCACTCTTTTAAATCCCAAATGTCCACCAGCTTCTGGTCCTTCAATAACTATCATGTCTGGAACATAATTATATTTTTTTATCCAATGTTTTACTATTAGCTTACAACATCTTAAAGATGATACTATTGGTGCAATTTTTGTTTTAGATTCTTTTACATATTCAGGTAATTCTTTTGGAATTCCTGCACCAGATATAATCAAGTCAATTTTTTGTTTTACACATTCTTTGACAATTTCTGCATAATCTTTTAAAGCTACCATTATATTTACACCAATTATCTTATCTTCTCCTGCAATTTCTCTTGCTTTTTTTATTTCATTTCCTATTGCTCTTAAATTTGCTTTCAACGGATTTTTATTAAAATCTGTCTCTTGATATCCAATATCTGCTGTTGAAATTATTCCAATGCCACCTTCCTTACTTACATTACCAGCTAAATTGTGCATAGAAACTCCTACACCCATTCCTCCCTGAATAATAGGATATTTTGATTTTTTATTTCCTACTTTTATTCCTTCCATAGTTTTCCTTTCTTTTTCACATTCTATTTATGTTCTTCTATATATTTAACAACATCACCTATTGTAACAATTTTTTCAGCATCACTATCAGGAATTTCTAAATCAAATTCTTCCTCTATAGTCATTACTAATTCAACAATATCTAAAGAATCTGCTGCTAAATCATCAACAAAAGTTGCCTCCATTGTTACATTTTCTTCATTTACTCCTAATTGATCTACTACTATAGTTTTTAATTTTTGAAAAATTTCTTTTTCTGACATAATAATTTCCTCCTTGATTTCTTTATTTTATTTTTTTAACTTCTTGCCAGTCCATCTACAGATAAGACTACCCCTGTAATATAACTTGATAAATTACTTGATAAAAACAAAAACGCATTTGCAATATCCTCTGGTTCTCCAATTCTGCCAAATGGTATAGTTTTTATTAATGGTTCTATCATTTCCTTAGGTAACTTTGCTACCATATCTGTATTAATAATTCCTGGTGCTACTGCATTTACTCTAATTCCTTGTGGTGCTAATTCTCGAGCTAAAGATTTAGTTATCCCATTAACTGCAAATTTAGTAGTAGGATACATTACTCCACTTGGTTGTCCATAAATGCTTACCATAGAGCTTGTATTTAAAATCACACCTTTTGTTTCTTTTAAATATGGTATTATTTGCTTTGAACAGTTAAAAACTGATTTTATATTCAAATTAGTAATCTTATCATATTCTTCTTCACTATAATCTTCTATTTTAGTTTTAGAAGAAATACCAGCATTATTAATTAATATATCAATGCAACCATATATTTCTTTTACTTTTTTAAACACTTCATTCATTTCTTCTTTGCTTGATAAATTTGGGTAAAACCCTATCACCTCGTAAGATGAATTTATTTGTTTTAATTCTTTTATCGCTTTTTCTACTGTTTCTTGTTTAGATCCAAGTAAAACTACTTTTGCTTCATTTTCTAGAAATTTTTTTGCAGTTGCAAATCCTATTCCTCTAGTACCTCCTGTTATAACTGCTACTTTTCCTTTTAACATTTATCATACTCTCCTTACTACAATTTTTTATTAAACTCCCATAATATTATAGCCACTATCAGCATATATAATTTGTCCTGTTATCGCATCTGACATATTGCTTAATAAAAATGTTGCTACATTTCCAACTTGCTCTGTAGTTACATTTCTATGTAAAGGTGCTTTTTCTTCTACAATAGTCAATATTGAATTAAAATCTTTTATGCCTTTTGCTGATAATGTTTTTATTGGACCTGCTGATATTGCATTTACTCTTATTCCGTCTTTTCCTAAATTTTCTGCTAAATATCTAACACTTGCTTCAAGTGCAGCTTTTGCTACTCCCATAATATTATAACCTTCTAAAACTTTAGTAGATCCGTGATATGTTAAAGTGACTAAAGTTGCATTTTCATTTAGCATATCTAGTTCTTTAGCCATCCTTGCAACTAATACGAAAGAATAACTACTAACATCAACTGCGTGAGAATATCCTTCTTTACTTGTAAGGATAAAATCATTTCTTAGATCTTCAGTATTCGCATGTGCAATTGCATGTACAATTAATAACATTTTATACCTCCTTAAATTCACCCATATTTCTAAATTTCATATATCTATTTTCTACAATTTGATTTCCATTTAGATATTTCATTTGTTCTATTTCTTTTTGTATTTCTTTTTTTAAACTATTTGCAACTTTTTTAAAATTTTCTTCATTATATTCTTTTGGTTCTTTTATAATCTTATCTATTACTTTAAGTTCAAATAAGTCTTTTGCTGTTAATTTCATTTTTTCTGCAGCTTCTTTAAACCTAGATGCATCTTTCCATAAAATACTACTATAGCCTTCTGGTGAAAGAATTGAATAAATAGCATTTTCTAACATAAATACCTTATTTGCAACTCCAATTGCTAAAGCTCCTCCACTTGAACCTTCTCCAACTACAATTGATATAATTGGTACTTTGAGCTTTGCCATTTCAAACATAGATTTAGCAATAGCTTCTCCCTGTCCTTTTTCTTCTGCTTCTATTCCTGGATATGCTCCTTTGGTATCAATAAAAGTAATTACTGGTCTTTTAAATTTTTCAGCCTGTTTCATAAATCTTATCGCTTTTCTATAACTTTCAGGATTTGGCATTCCAAAATTTCTTTCTATATTTTCTTTTGTTGTCCTTCCTTTTTGTTCTGCTATAATTGTAAAATTTTGTTTTCCTATTTTGGCTAATCCGCATACTATAGCTTTATCATCTTTAGAGTTTCTATCTCCATGTAATTCTATGAAATCATCAAATATCTCCTATTACTTCTAATTTTGTATCATACTTATATCACAATAATAAATTAATGTCTTTAGACTGGTAAGTCAGTACAATCTGTTTTCAGTGATTTGAGAAATATATATTTTTTAAATCACTTATTAACTGAACACTTAGTCTAAATACAAAAAAAATAGCTAACTACTTATTTGTAATTAACTATTGCACTTTTTATATCACTAAAATAATATTTTTCATTTTTTACTTAATGTTCTTGTAACATTATCGATAAAGCCATTATATACCTGCATTGCATCTACTTGTCTATTCTTTTTTATTCTATAAATAAGACTTGAACATGTAACTCCAAAAATCCCGGATGCTATTGCTTCTACATCACCATCATAAAATTCCCCATTTGCAATCCCTTCATTTACTATTTTTTCAATGATTTTGATATATTGAAAAACTGCCTTTTTACACTTTTTATTTTTTTCTTCTTCACCCCATAATTGTGAAAAAACAACATTAAGGAAATATTCGTATTTTACAATTACTTTTATTTGTATTAGTATGACTGCTTTTATTTTTTCTAACGCAGTAGTACAGTTTTTGGTTTTTATTTCTATATTGTTTTTTAATAATTCAAATCCTTCTTTTAATAACATATCAAATATATCTTCTTTTTTAGAGAAATGATAGTATAATGAGCCTTTTGCCACTCCTGCTATTGCCGTTATCTCTTCAACACTTGTATTATCATATCCCTTTTCTGAAAACATTTTGATTGCTGTATTAAAAATTCTTCTTTTTGTTTTATTCATTATAAATTTCCTTTCCTACTTTGTCCAAAAACTTGCCTATTGGGTATTTCTAGATTTTTGAATTTGTTTATCTCCTTAAAAATATTTACAATTAATTTAATTATCATCAACTAATAATCTTATTAAATGTGGAATGTTATGAATTTGACATTCTTTTTCATTTCCAGTCTTCATGTTTTTAATTTTTACAACCTCAGATTTTACTTCATCCTCTCCAACGACTATAACAAAAGGAATTTCAAGTTTATCTGCATACTTCATTTTTGCTTTTAATTTTTTATCATTTAAGAAAATTTCTGTATTAATTCCATTTTCTCTTAAATTATTTGCTATTTTTATTGGAACACTTAAATCTTCTAACATTGGAACTATCAATACTTCTGCTACAGATTTTTTGTTAGCATTTATTAGATTTAATTCATTTAATTTATAGAATAATCTTGTTAAACCTATTGATATTCCAACTCCTGGTAGTTTTTTCTCTGTATAATTTTCTGCTAGATTCTCATATCTACCACCAGAACATACACTTCCAAGTTCTCTATATTCATTTAGAAATGTTTCGTAAACTGTTCCTGTATAGTAATCTAATCCTCTTGCAATTGTTAAATCTACTTTAAAGTTTGAATCTGGAATTCCAAATAATCTTACATATTTCACAACTTGTGTTAATTCTTCAAGTCCTATTTTAAATGTGTCATTCTCAATATTTAAATCTTGTAATTTTTGAAGTTTTTCGTCAGTTGTTCCATCTATTTCTATAAAATCTATTATTTTGCTTATTGATTCTGTTGGAACTTCTATTTTCTCTAGTTCTTCTATTACGTTTTCTTTTCCTATTTTCTCTATTTTATCTATTATTCTTAAGATTTCAACTGCGTTTTCTTTTTGATTTAAATTTTCAAATAGTCCATTAAATAATTTTCTATTATTTATTTTTATTGTAAAATTATCAAATCCAAGTTCTTTAAATACGTTATAAATAACACTTGGAAGTTCTGCATCATTTATTATGCTTAATTCTCCATCTCCAATAATATCTATATCACATTGATAAAATTCACGAAATCTTCCTTTTTGTGTTCTTTCTCCACGATATACTTTTCCAATTTGATATCTTCTAAATGGAAAACTTAAATTTCCATAATTTTTTGCTACATATTTTGCAAGTGGTACTGTTAAATCAAATCTCATTGATATATCTGTATCACCTTTATCAAATCTATATATTTGTTTTTCTGTTTCTCCACCTGCTTTTGCTAGTAATACTTCTGATAATTCTAATATTGGTGTATCTAGTGGTAAAAATCCGAATTTTTGATATGTTTTTTCTATTTTTTGTTTAATTTGTTCAAATAATATTTGTTCATTTGGCATTAGCTCCATAAATCCAGCCAATGTCCTTGGTTCTGTTTTATTCATATCTTTTCATCTCCCATTTTTTAAAATAGGGGAATAGAAATCTATTCCCCAGCATGCAAAGAATTATCCTAAATATAT
>CAYQBQ010000017.1:9573-13718 GCA_964415805.1 uncultured Clostridium sp. | reverse complement strand
TGGCTTCCTCGTAATACCCACGATAGAGAGCCGCAAAAAGGGAATTGTTTGTCATCGTACTAACAAGTCAAAAGTTTTGTTATCGTCTGCAATACTGCAGATTTTATGGAGGATTGTTTGACCTCGCTTGGTCATTTCAACTATTTCCGGGTCCTTAGGGTCTTCAGCCATAGCAAACCAGATACTTGCTGCGGTCAAGACTATTCTGAGCTCCTCGGAGGTGAGCGTTACTTTTTTGTTAGTCATAATGATTAAAAGGTTTTATTTGTTATACTACTTTTAAGGTCTTCAGGACTAATCCATACACAAATATAGTAATAATATTTGAAATGTGGACCAGTCCTGAAGCTCATTTTTGCAATTAGGACTTGAGGTCTTTAGAGCACATTATCCTCCAAAGCAAGAGCTTGCTTAGTGGTGTAACTTGTGCCGTAGATAGCATTGAGGTGGTCCCGCAGTGAATGCTCGCGGTCCAGGTCTCTCTGGAGTCTTTTGCTCTGGCGTGTCCAGGACAGGCTCCTGAAAGGGCTCACAAATCCGAAGGTCTTGTAGAGCGCATTGTCAATCTTGAAGATGGCAACGGCAATGAGTTCAAAAATCTTTTTCATGATTACTTTTTGATTATTTTGTTAGTGAGTTTCCAAAACTTGTCGGTGCTAATGAGGACCGCGGCGAGGATTATCCAGCCAAGGAACCCGGAATAGAGGCTCTCAAGGAATGCCACATCTGGCTCTACTCCATGATTGACCAGGAGGCTCGTCTCAGTAAGAATTACAAGACTGCCAATGGCCACGGTCGCAATACTGAGGATTGCAATAAAGGTTTTTTCTTTCATAATACTTAGAAATTTTAAGGTTATTTGGTACCCATGTGCCGCAATCAAGGGCGCATGGATAAATAGGTGAGAAGCACCTCCCGGAGGAGGCGCTCTGGTGGTGCTCTTACTCTTTGGCGCTCTTCGCCTCTTCAAGGGCTTTGGTCAGGAGGTTCACCTTGTTGGTGGCGGACTCAAGCTGGGCTTGCGCTTTCTTGAGTGCTTCCTCAAGTTCCTCGAGGGTCTCAGGGACGTGTACCCTTGATTTAGCTTCTCTCTTCTCAGACTTCAAGTCAACTTCGAGGAGCTTGGACCCGTAGGTGCGGCGATAGAGTTTTCCGTCGTCTCCTTCAACTACGACCAGCACGCAAGGGGTCTTGGGTCTCAGGTCTGCCTGAGTGGCTTTTACCCAACCTTCGACCCAGTCGATGGTCCCGGCTGGGACGATGCGAGCGCGGTGTCCGATAAGTTCCTCAGCTTGTTTCCTTACTTGAGTGGCAATTTCAGCCTTGGAAAGTTCAACATTGTTGGTGGTGGCAGCAACCTCCTGGAGGTTCTCAGCCTTGGCAAGATTTTTAGCCATAATACTTAATGATTTTAAAGGTTTTTGTTAATTACTGCCTGAGTTACTCAGGATTTTTTGGCACCCAAGGGTCGCAATCAAGGACCACAAGGATAAGGATGTTCAAGCTTTTTTAATTAGTTCCCTTGATTTATTAAAAATTTTTGATGTGGTTTGGCTACTGTTTGACCTTGCACAGCCCTCTCAAAATCAAGGGAGCAGCTTTTCAAGTTCTCAGGCTCATGGTCCATGGGACCTGGTCTCAATTTCATTTGGTTTTGTGTTAATCATGTTCACTTATTTTCTTTATGTAAAGATAATACTTTTTTTGAATATAAAAAAATTTTTTTCAGCTCCAAACCTGGGTCCCAGTTAGGCCAAGTGATTTATTTTCAAGTAGTTAGGCCCATTTTTGGCACCGGGGCCCCTTAATATTACTATGCGGCAAGGCCCTCGTCCGAAAATAAAAAATCGTGACGCATATACACAATAAAATTTATAACCATTAGAGATAGGCATTAAATAAACAATGCGTATACACAATAAAATTTTACAACCATTCAAGATAGGCATTAAAATATCGGAAACATTGTTTAATAGGCATTAAATATCAACTCGACCTCAAGCCTTCTTTAGCGTAGCTTTTAGCTGACATGGAGGCCCTCAAATCAATGAGCTCTTTAAGAGCGAGTTTAAACAATAAAAATTTTTAACTAATTGAAAATCAGCCACTTATAAAAACACTCTAAACAATCTTAAACAACATTTTGTTTTTTATAACTAATTGAAAATCAAGAAATTAGGTCCTCTTAAACAATAAAACAATAAAATCTATAAAATAATTATATAGAATTGTTTTTAGATAGATGACATTAAATATATTTTAAATGCAGGCAAATAAAATAGAAATTCCATATATCTATATAGGAAATTGTGTTTTGTTTGTTTGGAAAAGGTCTAATTTATTGAAAATCAGTTAGTTACGGAAAAACAATAATTGTTTGATTGTTTAAACAATCCATAATTGGCTGGAAATCAATCAGTTATATTGTTTAAAACCCATTTTCTGTTAAATTTGCTAAAAAATGCCAGTTTTCCAACCAGAGCGCCTATATTTGTGTGTATACTTACGCACGTGCTCGTATACACGCTACGCGCCTGTGTGCTACACGCGTATACAAATTAAGGTAAACAGCTATGGAACAAAAACAACCCCTACTTGTTAAGGTCAAAGGTCTCGTAACCCTTTTTGATGAAGTACCACCTCTGGAGCCAGCTCCGCTAAACGCTCCTCAGGAGTACTGGCTAATCTACGGTGACACGATTGTACACCGTCTCTACTATAGCAAGAACATTATCGAAGACTTGTACCAAGTATTAACGCAAGAGCCGTTCCGCAGTATACCCACAATCCAAAACTGGGCCCAGCCTCAAATCGAGGTACATTTAACGCCGCACACGGAAGAAGAGTTTGCTGTTGAGCCAACCTGCACGAAAGAGGTTCGTCGCTTCCACAAAGGTGCTTGGTGCTACTATGACCTTGAAGCCAACAGACTCGTCGAGCTATACCCTGTGGAAGGTGTATGCGCTAAAGACCTTGGTGTAGGCGTTCATTCCGTGCATGCCTGCAGTTGGGGTAACACAGCTGTTATCGGCGGTTCAGTCATTACAACTAACCACTATCTGACGCCAGAGGAGCTCAACCTGAGGCGCGTCACAACAGCAAGGTTTGGTAGTGGCCATGCTGTGCGCGTGTACGCGTATGATTATAATGGTGAGGCCGTCGGCGTGTTCGTCACAATAGCTGACGCAGCACATGAATTGCAGATAGACTACCGCAATGTCCGTCGTGGGCTAATGAACCCAGGAAGACTACAACAGGGCTATTACTTTTACGCGGACCCTAACAGCCGCCCGCCGGTGAACCCTGAAGACTTGCTTTAATATGCTATACTACGGAAGTACCCACTCAGATTGGAAAGAGCTGAGCAAGAAACAGGCAATTTGAACGAGTACAGTAGTCCATTATAGCCTTTATGAACGCACGATGGCCGAACATAGCTAACATTGGAATAGACAGTTAACACAGGTATACTATGACTAAAGACAACATATCATCTAGACTTGGCGACATTCTGCCGGGCGTTGCCCCGGAGAAACGCGAGGCGCAGGCTGAGGCTATCCACAAACAGCTCTCAGCTAAAGAGCTAGCGCGCATTCAGCTCAAAGCTCGTAATGCTGGTCTCGAGGAGCAGCAAAAGCAGAAGGAGCGGGAAGAGCTGGCCACGAAGCACGGTATGCGTGTAGAGGACCTTGCACCAACGGACACTGATGAGTCTCTTACTGCTGCAGAGGCTGATGCTGAGCGCAAAGCTATTGAGGCCGCAATAGACGACCAGACACCTGCAGACCCGCTTGACCTTAAAGAGGTACAGGTGGTAACCAAGACCGGCCAAGAGATGTCAGCCTCTCAGTTGTTGACACTTCAGACTCTCCAGGGCACTAATAGACCTGAGATGGCTAAGCTGCTTAACAGCCTTGGCATTAACTTGTCAGTCCGTCTCAGTAAGACAGACACAGCCAACTTGCTGGCATGCCTCCTCACTTGCAACGAGACACAGCTAACCGCGCTAATGGCTAATGACAAACTGCCACTCGCTCTGAAAGCTGTTATCAAGCGCATTCAGCTTGACGCGAGAATTGGTGAGACAGGCACTATCGAGCGCATTTGGGACAGGCTATTTGGCAAAGGCCCTATGAGCCTTGACG
>CAYQBQ010000017.1:0-9473 GCA_964415805.1 uncultured Clostridium sp. | reverse complement strand
TCGTCTACCATCAGAGAGATAATGACGTTGCCGCTCTACAAAGAGCTATTTCCACAGTCCGCGCTTCTTAATGAGAATAAAGGCAGTACCAGGTCCTGGGAAACAAAAGCCAAAGGCTCATTCTATGCGGTATCAACGCAGGGCCAGGTTACTGGTTTCGGTGCTGGCGCTATGCAGGAGATGTCTACCGCCGCAGACGCCGCAATGGCTGAGCGCATATCACAAGCCTTTTCTTTTGATGAGGCAACTCAGACTAAACTGGCTCTAATCGGCGCCGCGTCTAACGTCTTTCCTGGTGCAATCGTTATAGACGACCCGCTAAAGCCAGAAGATGCAGCATCTGATATTGTTCGAGAGCGTATCAATTCCCGGTTTGAGAATACTATCCGTTCACGTGCTAACTCTAGAGAGACACCTATTATTATAATAATGCAGCGCCTGCATGAGCACGACCTGTGCGGCTATCTGCTGGACACAGAGCCGGACAACTGGACTGTGTTGAGCCTGCCTGCTTTACGCACCGAGACTGTTACCAAGCACGTCCAAGATGAGAGCGGAGAGGACACTATTGTGGAAGAGACAGAGGAGGTAGCCCTTTGGCCTGTTAAGCATACCGTCGAGGAGCTACACCATTTACAGGAGGTAGACCCGCTGACCTATGATACACAATACCAACAGGACCCGACACCTAAAGAGGGCCTAATGTATGAGGAGTTTAAAACGTATAATCCAGCAGACCCGCCTCAAGCTTTCTTGTCTTCTACTCAGCGATGGAACTATACAGATACAGCTGACACCGGCGCTGATTTCTTGGCCTCTGGCTGTTTCGTAAATACGCCAATGGGCGCGTACATAACAGATATCCTCTATTCTGATGAGCCGATGGAAGTAACTGAACCTAAGTTAGCCAGAATGCTCACAGTCAATAGGACAAAGCGGGCAAGGATTGAAGGTAATAACGGCGGCCGACAGTTCGCTCGAAGCGTTAAGCGTATATTACGCGAAGTACTGCATAACATGTCTTCTGTTATTGAAACGTTCACACAGACAAAGAATAAACAGGTCCGCATATTTTCTAATTCAGCTCTTGTATGTTCTGACATATACTTTCCTGAAGGCTGGGAAAAGAAGTGGCCTAAATTTGCGGCAGCTATAAAGACGTACCGTAAAAAGAATAATAAGTCTACAAAGCATGACGACGCACCTGATATGCTGACCGGCATTATTGAGATGCGAACTAGCAAGAGTTTGCATAAGGGTATTAAGAGGGGTAATTAAAAAGTATGTTAGATTTGCGAGAAATAGTATCTGGTCCAAAATTTACTACTATATTTACTGTTGAAGGTTGCGTGGGCTAGGGGAAGCTCAAAACGTAACTCAAGCATCTTAGTTAAACTCATAAATTCGAATTACTATGGGACTTAATTGCGGGTGCCCTGCTGGTGCCCATCTTGCTGACCTGAGCATCCCGGATTGCAAAGAAGCCATGGGTCAGATTCAGAAGGTTATCTTCCAACGCGTTAAGCAGTCAAATGGTGCCATGAATACCATCACTAATCCGGCGCAGAAGACCACTTGGACTCCTCTCCTTTCTGCCGCTGATGGCACTAAGTGTATCGTCTCTCCTTACATTCAGGGCCCTACCACTGAGCCTGGTGCCGCTCGTACCTGGGGTGGCGGTAACGACTCGCTTGGTGGTATGACCATCATAATAGGCACGGAGCCTACTACCTTCTCCGGTAATATTTATCAGGAAAGCCAGTCTGTTATCAAGGTTCTGAAGAGCTACATGTGCGAGAACATCGGCGTGTACCTCATCGATGAGAATGGCCGTATCGGTTGTATCGCGGATGACCCGGCTAAGCCGACTGCTTACTCCCCGATTCCTATCCACGCCTTCTTTGTAGGTGACAAGAACCTTGGCGGTTACGATGCTCCTGACGGAAATGCCATTTCTTGGAGCTTCTTCCCGAACTGGAGCGACAACTTCGTGATAGTAACTCCTTCGGACTTCAACCCGCTGACCGACCTGGTTAACGCGGCTTCGGCCTAAACCAAAAACCTCCTTTTGTAAGCCATATGCACTCCTCCTCCGTTACTCTCGTAGTCCTTCCCGCTGGCATCCAGCAGTCTTTCAGCATTGACCATGCTGAGAGGCTGCTTCGGATGCCTAACAGCGGCTGGGAGCTCCCTAAAGACAGCGATTATGAGTATGACCGTGTAACTGGTCTACATAAAAAGAAGGTCCAGAGGACTACGGTTCACCGGAAGCCGGAAGTCGAATAGCTTCTCCAGTTCGACCCTGGATAGTCTTCCAAAGTTAAAACCAAAGTACAATGCTTGAACTTGACGCTATACGAGAATATCTCAAAGCACCTAAGAAGCGTGAGCGCATAACCAGAGCTCTCGCACTTCAAGCTCGTATTAGGTTCCACACTGAAACCAACGTGGCAAGGTTTAATGTGCCGCAAGCACAGATTTTCCTTGACTGGGTTTCACACATGTTACCGAAAGATAAGTTTGCCACTTTTCTCAGCTTATTCCAATTCCCGCTACCGTCTTCCACTGTTGTTGAAGATGTGTATCGTGAACTTGAGCGAGTCTTCGACAGTCGCAACTTTTCAGTCTCGTTTCAGTTCAAGGACCAGGCCGCGGCCGAGGATTGGGCAACTTATAGGACAGTGCGCCTTCACGAGCCTCAAATTTGGCGGACTCGCGGCTGGCACAAGATGCAGGTATCGCCTAATTCTATTCTGATTGTCGACATGCCGCCTGTGCAGACGACTGAGAGACCTGAGCCTTATTTCTATTGGCTTGACCTCGAGGACGTTATCGACTACAAATTGGTTGAAGGTGATTGGAACCGCTTCGAATGGCTCATTTTCAAGCAGGGGCCTAAGAAGATTGCGGTATTCGACGAGTTGTCGATTCGCATCTTCGAAATTAACGACAAGCGTGAGATTGTAAAAATGCTTTCACAGGCGTTCCACGGTCTCACCTATTGTCCGGCAAGGTTTTTCTGGTCTACGCCCCTGAACGAGAAGGAGCGCGACATCAAGAAAAACCCGCTCACTAAAGAGCTTGCCAATTTGGATTGGTACTTGTTCTTCGCGCTGTCCAAGCGGCATCTCGACCTCTACGCACCGTATCCGATTTACAGTGCTTACCAGGAAGACTGCAACTATGAGAATAGCGAAACAGGTGACTACTGTGATGGTGGTTTCCTGCGTAACTCGAAGGGCAATTACAAGTTCTTGGCAGACGGTTCTGTAGAGCGCTGCCCGATATGTGGTTCCAAGCATCTTGCTGGCCCTGGTTCCTTTATTGAGGTTCCTGTGCCGAACCAATCTGAAGGTGTCGCAGATATGCGTAATCCTGTTCAGATTACAACAATTGACCGTGAGTCTCTTGACTACAATGTTAAAGAGGTTGTCCGGCTTAAGGATGAAATTATCACGTCGATTGTTGGTTCTGGCGGCACAGTAAGTGAGAAAGAGGCAATCAATGAAACTCAGGTTTCTGCTAACTTCGAAAGCAAGACTAGTGTGCTTAATGCACTTAAGACTAATTTTGAACTTGCGCAGAAATTCGTTGATGATACAATTTGCAAGCTGCGTTACGCTGAGGCTTTTGTCAATTCTTCCATTAACTGGGGCACAGAGTTCTATATCTTTACGGTTAGCGAACTCTACAAGCGTTACAAAGAAGCCAAAGATACTGGAGCATCTGACGCTGAGCTGAATGCACTTGCCGAGCAGATACTCGAAGTTGAGTACAGGAACAATCCTATCGAGCTGCAGCGTATGAAGATTCTTCGCCAGCTTGAACCCTATCCGAACAAGACGACTAACGAAGTCGTGGACCTGTTTGGTAAAGGGTTACTTGACGAGGACCAGGTTAGACTAAAAGTGAATTTTACTCCCTACATCAAGCGCTTTGAACGCGAAAATATTGACATCGTGTCTTTTGCGTCCGGCCGCACGATGAGAGAGAAGGTTTCAACAATATTACAAACACTTCAAAGCTATGTTTCAGAAGAAAAACGAGAAGGAGCTGGAGAGCCTCAAGCCTGAGGAACTCGCAGCACACCAGAAAGAGCTGATGGTCCGCAAGGCGGAACTTCTGCAGAAGAAAAAGGACGGCGTTATCGCCGACGAAGAACAGGCTGAGCTCGAAGACCTTGCGGTCTACCTCGTTGCTGTCGGTAAACTTGCCAAGAAACCCGAGCAGCAGAAACCCGAGCAGCAGAAACCCGAGCAGCAGAAACCCGAGCAGCAGAAACCCGAGCAGCAGAAACCTCATGCCTACGTCCCTCTTAAGGGTGAAGAGAATGTTGCAGTTCTGAGTCTGACTAGAGGTCGCAGATTCAATCCTGACACGGGCGAGCGCGAAGCTCCTGTGTTCACTCAGAAGTTCAGTGCCAATGAGTATCGCCTATTTATGGCGCACTACAAGAGCCTGGGCTATACCATCGAAGAAGTCATTTATAACCCGTTTGAAAAGTAGCATATGTTAACAGTTGAAATTCTTAAGCAGAACACTAAGCTTTCTGGCTTGAGCGACGAGCAGCTGAATGCTATTGCTACTATGTCGCAGAATGACGAGAACACCGTTATCGGTGCTCGTATCGGTGAACTTCATGGCCAGTATGACGCTGACGTACTCAGTGTTTCTGGTATTACCAAGAAAAGCGGCGAGAAGAGTTATGACTACGTCAAGCGCGTTCTCGGTGACTATAAGACCAAACTTGAGGCTTCCAAAAATCTGCAGTCCCAGCTCGATGCTGCTAATGCTCAGATTGATGAGCTGAAGTCCAAAGGTCCGGATGAGGCCATCAAGCAGGAGCTCAAAGACACGAAGACCCGTGTTGAACAGCTTAAGAACAGCCTGCAGGCCAAAGAGGCTGAGTTTACCACTGCAAAAGCAAACCTCGAAAAGCAGGTTATGGATGCTCACGTGGATTACGCGTTCAAGGCTGCAACTGCTGGTCTTAAGTTCAAGGACGGTATCAGCGATGCACTCAAAAATGTTATTCTTAGCGCAGCTAAGAACGAGGTTCTTGCAAAGGGTAAGCCCGAGCTCATTGATGACGGTAATGGCGGCAAGCGCCTGGCCCTCCGCGGTACTGACGGTAACCTGGTCAACAACCCCAAGAACGGGCTTGCGCCTTACACCATTCAAGAGCTGGTTATGGAAACGTCCATCAAGGACGCAATCAGCACTGCTCCTAATCACGGTGGCGGCGGTACCGGTCCTACTCCTCCCGCTGACCCGAATCTGCCTCTTGACTTGAGTGGCGCAAAGACCCAGCTTGAGGCTGACAACATGATTGAGAACTATCTCCTGACTGTCAAGGGCCTCACTCGCGATAAGGTCGAATTCGGTGAAGAGTCTCTCAGACTCCGCAATGAAGCAAAAGTGGCAGAATTGCCTCTCAAATAGTAATCTACTGAAGCACAAGGGTAATGCCTCAGACACGTTAAATCTTCTTAAAAGCAAGCACTATGAGCTTAGTTAACACACGTATTCAGAACATCCGGGCCAACTCTCGCCTGGATAAGTTCGAGCTCCGCCCGAGTCGCTACGGTGCACTGAACCTCTTCATGGACCAGAGCCAGGACCCGAACGGTATTCTCACTCCGGAGCTTGTCGAGAAGGCTCGCACCTCTATCGGCAACACCCTTGAGACTCCGGTTATCAACTACGATGCTAACATCAGCATCGGTAACACTCGCAGCGTGACTATCGCGGACAGTGAGAACACTTCCGCTATGGTTCAGTTCTCCTTCACCACCTATTCCTGGGGCTTCACGGTTACCCCGGCGATGTATATGAACAACGAAATCAGCATCCAGCGCGACTTCGAGGCCAAGATGATGAAGTACATCTACAAGTTCGCCTCTACTCTCGACCAGGCTGCTCTCGCTGCTCTCGCCGCCGCCAAGACCCAGGTCATGGCCAACCCGCTGTTCTACACCTTCGGTTCCAACGTTATCTCCGCTAGCTGGCTGCAGCGTGAGAACCTGTTTGGCGACCTCAATGTTATGATGGAGGCCAACGACTTTTTCGGTCAGCTCCACGTTGTCGGCGATGCCGGCGTTCAGAGCCTTGTCCGCAAGCTCGCCCAGAAGGACCTCTACAACATAGAGAACAAGCGCAATGAGTGGGGTGACAAGGTGTTCCACTTCACCAACGGTATCGCCGCTGCCGAGAACGTTTTCGCACAGGGTTACGCCGTGCAGCAGGGTGCTGTCGGTATGCTGACTCGCTTCGAGCGTGACAGCATTCTCGGCACTCGTTCCGGTGATGGCCACGAGTGGGGTATCGCCACGCTGCCTGTCCTCAACATGCCTGTCGGCACTTACTTCTACGATTCTGTCGACGACTACTCCGGTATCGCCGGCGCGGCTACTGCCGACCTGACTCGTACTCGTAAGGAGCACTACGGCTTCGCGGTGGACGTTTGTTTCGTCACTGCTTACAACAGTGCCCCCAACACGCTCGCCAGCCCTATCATCGCCTTCAACGTGGGCTACAATGCCGCCACCGACAAGCTCGGTCTTGTGGTTAACAATGTTGGCCAGTAGTAGAGCAAAAACCCTTTTTGTTCATAGCTTTAAGGTCGGAGGACGCCGTGGACCACTAAAGTCCTAAGCGTTCTCTGTTTTTATATTAAAAGACACGCAGCATGTTACGAGCAAAACACATAGAAGATAGTCTTCTCGGTCTTGTTGGTTGGAAACAGACCGATGATGCTAATCCTGACCTCTTGCTATCCTCCAATCTGCTCGGTAGCGAGAGCGGTTTATATTATCAGCAGGCGCACCCTTTGCTCACTCTCAATAACATGGCGAGCATTGCGCCTGACTTTTCTGATTATACCAAGCCTGAGTACGACGAGAACTCAGCTTACTCTAAGGACCAGGTTATAAAAGTTACGACCACTACTGAAGAAACTACTGTAGTCAAGTACTTTAAGGCCATCGACAATGTACCTGCTGGTATTAAGCCCAAGGTCTCTGAAGGCTGGCCTAACTATTGGATTGAAACCTCGCCATTCTCTGAATGGCTTGAAGATAAGACGCGTTCCACCATCTACAAAGCCATCTACACATACCTCAACGACAAGCAGAATAAAGGTACATACAAGAACCTTCTTGAAGACCGAATCCTGTTTGACGTTACTACACGTATTTCTGATAAAATCACAAATACCGACGCGTTAGTCGGCTTTGAGATTATTCCGGCACGTGCTAAGGGCGTTACTATCAAAGTGAACAAGATTGGCTTGCATTTTTCTATGCCCGGTCTTTACCGCGTATTCATCATGCACTCTTCCAGGCAAGTACCTGTTCATGTTCTGACCTTTACTAAGACCCAGCCCAACACTTGCGAGTGGTTCAAGACTGACAGCCTCTATCTTCCGTATATCGGGTCTGAAGACGGTACAGTTGCTGGCTCTTGGTACATATGCTATCTGCAGAGCGAGCTTCCTGCAAATAGCCAGGCAATTAACCGGTCCTATGACTGGTCTGGCATGACTTGTAGAACCTGCAACCGCAGGGACTACGAGGCATATCTCGCTTGGTCCAAGTACATGGAAATTAACCCGTTCCGTGTTAATGGCAATGACTTAAGTTGGGTCTCCGGTGATTTTAACAACGATTATTCAGACGCATTCTTTAATACAGACCACAAGTCTCTTGCTCTGTGGGATGCCGAAGATATGCAATATTTTACCGATAAGACCTGGGGTATCAACTTGGACATTACTGTTGGCTGTGACTTGACAGACTTTATAGTTGACCAGCGTTGGTTATTCCAAGATGTGCTGATGAAGCAAATGGCTGTTGACGCTCTTCGTGAGTTTGTTTACAATCCGAACGTGCGCACGAACAGGCATTCGGTTAACGCAGGACGTACTGAAATCCTGTATGAGATTGACGGCGACTCGAGCTCTATGCGTGAAAGTGGCCTGGCCTATGAGCTTAAACAAGCTCTTGAGGCTGTTAGTCTTACGACTTCTGGTATCAATCGCGTTTGTCTGCCTTGCTGTAATCATGGACTTCGCTATAAACCAATTTAGTTATGGCTTACTACTATCAAGGTACACTTCGTAATATGACGTATCGTCTACGTAAGTTTAGAGCTTACGTAGACGAGTACCTTGAAGACTATTTTACCTTCTCCGGTACACAGGAACTACTGACAGGTATGGTAGCCAACAGCCAGCTATACAGACGAGGTATAGAAGGTTTCGGCACAAAGATTATGAGCTATGCACCATATGCACCGAGGACCATCGCAAACAAGAAGCGTAAAGGTCAGCCATACACTCGCGTAACTTTGAAAGATACTGGTGCGTTCTATGAAGGGTTTAAGGTTATAGCCAATAGCGAAGGTTTCTATATTACCTCCACTGATGAGAAGACTGAAAAGCTCGTCGAGAAGTATGGACCGTCAATTTTCAGGCTTACTGCCGAGAACTTCTCTCGATTGATACGCAGTCACTTGCGTAAAGATTTGTCAAGCTTTATACGAATTAAATACGGACTTAAGATAAAATGAGACTCGAAAACGTAACAATACCTATAAAGTCAAATCCTGTTCTGCTTGATGCAGTTATACAGAACTTGCAGGAAGCCTTAGCATCTAAGCTCTCTTGGCTTGATAAGGCTTTTGGCCGTGCGTATAAACTTGTAGAACATCAGCCGAATTCGGGTAAGTGGGTTTATCCGGCGGCCTATACAGGACAAGGCGAATATGTTTAGCTTAACCCCAATGACAAATTTGGAAACTTCTGCTGGTTCGATATTTACGACCCTCAGGAAATTAAGCAGGTTACACAAGGCTTGCCTCAGTACATTTTCCGAGGCGCTATTATCTTCTGGTATAATATGGAAACTATTTATCCAGATGCCGCCTATCTTCACACTGAAGAGATTAAGAATGAAGTGATTTCGCTGCTTACTACTCCTGGTATCATCAAGGTCCAGGGCAAACTTGTTGTTAAAGAAGCGTATGAACGGTTCGAGAACATCTACTGCGGGTATACTATCCAAAAGATTTACAATGAGTTTGTTTATGGCGGCCAAGATTTAGCTGCAAAGGACAAGCAGTTTTTCATGTATCCCTTTGGTGGTCTTCGTGTTGAATTTGAAATGACAACTCGTGAACTATGTCAGCCGTATATTATTTAGCAATTGTAGTGCTTATTGCACTTGCAGCAACATTTATTATTCAGTTTGCCGAAAAGCGTGGTTATCGTGACCGCGCAATCGACAATACTAAAGGTCTTTTGCAAGAAATGCTCAAATGCGACTTCTGTTTAGGCTTCTGGACGAGCTTAATTTTGAGCATTTTTGTTCTTGCAGTGCTTGGAAACTGGTGTATTTTATTTGCGCCAGTCTTTACCACGCCAATTATACGTTTTTTACTCAATTAAGGGCAGGTTTTTTCGTCTTCCAGAATTG
>CAYQBQ010000016.1:0-13997 GCA_964415805.1 uncultured Clostridium sp. | reverse complement strand
TTTAATGGATGGCTTAGATGGATTATCTTCTGGAATAGCTGTTATATCAGCAATTTCACTAATGGTTATATTTGTATTAAATGGTTCATCATTAATATCAATAGTATTAATAACAGCTTTAGCAGGAGCTTTAGTGGGATTTTTACCATTTAATTTTACACCTGCTAAGACATTTATTGGTGATACAGGTTCAAACTTTTTAGGATTTTCATTAGCTGTAATATCAATATTGGGTTCAGCCAAAACATATACAGCAGCAGTAATTGTTCTACCATTAATAGTTTTAGGACTACCAATATTTGATACAGTATGGGCGATTATAAGAAGATTAATAAAAGGAAAATCAATAAAAGCAGTATTTAAAGCAGATAAAGGCCATTTACATCATAAGTTAGTAGCAAAAGGATTTAGCCAAAAACAAGCAGTATTAATATTATATGGAATTAGTGCAATATTTGGAATGTTTGCAGTAATTTTATGTGACAGTGGAATATGGAAGGCTTTATCATTCTTATTAATTGTAATAGTAGCGGTTGCAGCAGGATATAAAAACTTTTTGGTGGAAAGAACTGGAAACGAACAATATGAATGTACACAATGTAAATATATTTATAATCCTAAATTTGGAAATGAAAAAGCTGGAATTGCAAAAGGTACAAAATTTGATGATCTTCCAGAAGAGTGGGTTTGCCCAGTTTGTGGAGAAGGAAAAGATATGTTTCAAATACATGAATAAAATCTGTCAAGAGGGATAACCCTTTTTGACAGATTTTTGTGAAAGTTAAAGGAGAGATAAAAATGCAAGACAAAATAATAAAATTATTAGCATATGAAGGAAAAATATCAGTAATATGTGCAAACACAACAGAATTAGTAGAAAATGCAAGAAAAATACATGACCTAAGCCCAGTAGCAACGGCAGCATTTGGAAGATTATTAACAATAACAGCAATAATGGGAAATGAAATGAAAAGTAAAGATAATAAATTAACAATACAAATTAAAGGAAATGGCCCATTAGGAACAATGTTAACAACGTCAGATAATTTCCCAAGAATAAAAGGATATGTAGCAAATCCAATTGTAGATTTACCATTAAATGACATGGGAAAATTAGATGTTGGTGGAGCTGTTGGAAATATTGGGTTCATAAATGTTATAAAAGACATTGGATTAAAAGAACCATATGTAGGAATATGTCCATTAGTTTCAGGAGAGATGGCAGAAGATTTTACAGAGTATTTTGCGAAATCAGAACAAAAAAATACGGCCGTTGCATTAGGTGTTTTAGTAGATAGAAATGGAGTAAAATCAGCAGGTGGATATATAATTACACCAATGCCAGATGCAACAGAAGAGGAAATATCAAAAATAGAACAATCAATATTTAAAGCTGGAGCAATCTCAAAGATGTTAGATAAAAATATGACATTACTAGAAATAGCAAAAGCTGTAACAGGTGATGAAGATGTTCAAATTATCAAAGAAAATATAACACCAGTGTATGAATGTGATTGTTCAAAAGAGCATATGGAAGAAGGACTTGAAACTTTAGATAAAACTGTTTTAAAAGAAATGATTGAAGAAGATGGAAAAGCAGAACTTTTATGTCATTTTTGCAATAAAAAATATGAGTTCAATAAAGAAGAGCTAGAATATATTTTAGAAGAAAAAGATAAAAAATAGAATCTTCGCATGATTTTTAAGAGTAAATGTTGTATATTATTATATCATATTATAAAAAAAGTCAATAAAAAGGAGAAGATAAAAAATGGAAAATAAAGTATTAATATTTGGACACAAAAACCCAGACACAGACACAATCTGTTCAGCAATGGTAAAAGAAATTTTATATAAAAAAAATGGATGTGAAAAATCAAAAGCAGTAAGATTAGGAAATGTAAATAAAGAAACACAATATGTATTAAACTATTTAGGATTAGAAGCACCAGAATTAATAGAAAAAGTTGAAGAAGGACAAGAAGTAATATTAGTAGACCACAACGAATTCAACCAAAGTGTAGAAGGAATAGAAAAGGCAAAAATTTTAGAAGTAGTAGACCACCACAGAATAGCAAACTTTGAAACATCAGAACCATTATACTACACAGCAAGACCATTTGGATGTACATCAACAATTTTATACAAAGAATTCAAAAACAGAAATATAGAAATAGAAAGAACAGAAGCCATATTAATGGCAAGTGCAATAATTTCTGATACATTATTATTAAAATCACCAACAACAACAAAACATGACATTAAAGCATTAGAAGAATTAGGAAAAATAGCTGATATAAACATAGAAGAATATGGATTAGAAATGTTAAAAGCAGGAACAGATTTAGATGACTTTTCAGCAGAAGAATTAATAAATTTAGACGCAAAAAGCTTAGATAAAGACGGAACAAAATTTGTTATAGCACAAGTAAATACAGTAAGTATAGAAGATGTTTTAAAAAGACAAAATGAATTAGAAAACGCGATGAATAAAGAAATTACAGAAAAAGGATTATCATTATTTGTATTAGCAATAACAGACATATTAAACAGTAATTCTAAAATAATAGCATTAGGTTCAAAAACAGATGCAGTAGAAAAAGCATTTAATACAAAACTAGAAAATAATACAGCTTTTCTAGAAGGTGTTGTTTCAAGAAAAAAACAATTATTACCATTCATAGATAAAAATATTTAATAATATAAGACAGAACTTAATATTTAGGAGACGTATATTATGAATACAATAATAGGAGAACTTGGAAAGTCTAAAAAATTTGTAGACTTAAGCAAACAAATAGAAAATACACAAAGCCCGATATCAGTATCGGGCTTAACTAGCGTTGGGATGGCAGAAATAATAACAAGTATTAAAGGTTATAATAAAAAGCCGATTTTACTTGTAACATACAACGAAATACAAGCAAAAAGAATGTTAGAAAATATAAAAGCATTTGATGCAGAAAATGTAGTGTTATTTCCTAAAAAAGAAATAGTAACATATGACTATGTTGCAGAAAGCAAAGACTTGCCATATGAGAGAATAGAAACTTTAAATAAAATAAATGAAAAAAAGAATGTAATTGTAGTAACGACCATAGAAGCATTAATGCAAAAGTTACCACCAAAAAAAGTATTATTTAAAGACATACTAGAATTTAAAGTAGGAGATATATGTAATCTAGAAGATATTAAAAGAAAATTAGTGAATTTAGGATATTCAAGATATGACTTAATCGAAGGAAGAGGACAGTTCAGCATAAGAGGAGGAATAATTGATATTTCCCTAGATGAAAAGATAGGTGTAAGAATTGAACTATGGGGAGATGAAGTCGATTCAATAAGAAACTTTAGTATAAATAGCCAGAGATCAATTAATACATTAGAAAAAGTAACTATACATCCTGCACATGAATATGTATTAGAAGATTCAATTGAAAATATATGCAAAAAAATATCACAAACAATAGCAGAAGGTAAAAAAGAGGAAATAATAGAACAAGATATAGAACAAATAAAAGCAGGAAATTATATAAGTAAGATAGATAAATACTTTAATGAATTTTACCCAAAACAAGAAAATTTAATAGACTATCTAAATAAGAATAGTTTAATAATATTAGACGAAGTTGGTAAAGTAGAACAAAGACAAATAAATATTTTAAAGGATATAGAAAATTTAAGTAAAAATCTAGTAGAAAAAGAAAAAGTAATCCCTGAGGCATTAAACGACACTACAGCTATAGATTTTGATATGATAGAAAATAGGTATCAAACAATATATTTAGAAAAACAGGATGCAGTAACAAAAAAACAAGCAGAAAGATACCATTTTGAATATAGAGAAATAAATTATTATAAAAGTGAAATAGAAAACTTTTTTGAAGATATAAAAAAATGGAGCAAAGAGAAAAAAAGTATTTATGTATTAGTAGATACAAAAGAAAAAGCAAACAAATTAAAAGAATTATTTGAAAAAGAAAACATTTTATGCAAAATAGAGGAAAAATTAGACAAGACAATAATAGTAAAATCAACAGAGAGTATTGTAACAATTGCAATTGGAAAGATATCAGAAGGATTTGAAAATTTTGAAGTTAATCAAGTAGTTGTTTCAGCAAATGATTTAATAGATGGAGGAAAAAAGAAAAAGACATTTGCGAATCAAGCATTTAAAGAAGGAGAAAAAGTCGTATTTGCAGATTTAAAAGTTGGAGACTATGTAGTACATAAAAATTATGGAATAGGAATTTTTATTGGAGTAAATACAATAACAGCAGATGGGACAACAAAAGATTATATCAAATTAAAGTATAAAAATGATGATATTTTATATATACCAACAAATCAATTAGACTCTATAAGAAAATATATTGGAGGAGACGCAATAAATCCACCAATAAACAGTATAGGAAGTAAAGATTGGATAAAAACAAAAGAAAAGGTAAAGAAAAACTTAAGAGCAGTAGCAAGAGAATTAATAGAGCTATATGCGAAAAGAGAAAAAGCCAAGGGATATGCATTTGGCAAAGACACGCCATGGCAACAACAATTTGAAGGACAATTTCCATATCAAGAAACTGATGACCAACTAAGATGTATAGAAGAAGTAAAAAAAGATATGGAAAATCAAAGACCTATGGACAGACTTTTATGTGGGGATGTAGGATATGGAAAAACAGAAGTTGCAATAAGGGCAGCGTTTAAAGCTGTTATGGACCATAAACAAGTAGCGTATTTAGTACCAACAACAGTGTTAGCCCAACAACAATATGAAGAATTTAGAGACAGAATGAAAGATTTTCCTATAAAAGTTGATATACTAAACAGATTCAAGAGCAAAAAATATCAAGATGAAGTAATAAAAAAACTAAAACTTGGAGAAATTGATGTTGTAATTGGTACACACAGATTATTAAGTAAAGATGTTGAATTCAAAGACATTGGACTATTAATAATAGACGAAGAGCACAGATTTGGGGTAAAAGCAAAAGAAAAAATAAAACAATATAAATCAAATATAGATGTTTTAACAATGACAGCAACACCAATACCAAGAACAATGCACATGTCAATAGTTGGAATAAGAGATATGTCAGTAATATACGAACCACCTCATAACAGAAAACCAGTTCAAACTTATGTATTGGAATATGACCAAGAAGTAATAAAAGAGGCAATAACAAAAGAATTAGAAAGAGATGGTCAGGTATTTTATATTTATAATAGAGTAGACACAATACAAAAAAAAGCAGACGAAATATCAAGACTCGTACCAGAAGCAACTGTAAGTTATGCTCATGGACAGATGACAGGTTCACAAATAGAAGATATAATGAAGGATTTTATAGAAAAAAAATCAAATGTATTAGTATGTACAACAATATTAGAATCTGGAATTGACATACCAAATGCAAATACAATAATAGTAGAGAATGCAGATAGAATGGGATTAGCAGCACTATATCAAATCAGAGGAAGGGTCGGAAGAGCAGATAAACAAGCCTATGCATATATAACATATAGAAAAGATAAGATGCTATCAGAAGAAGCGGATAAAAGACTAAAAGCAATAAAAGAATTTACTGAATTTGGCTCAGGATTTAAAATAGCAATGAGAGATTTAGAAATAAGAGGAGCAGGAAGTCTACTGGGAGAAATTCAATCAGGACATCTTGAACAAGTTGGATATGATACATATTGTAGCTTATTGGATGAAGTAGTAAAAGAAATGCAAGGAATAGAAGTTGAGCCAGAAATAGATATACAAATAGACTTAAATGTTACAAGCTATATACCAGATGAATATATACCAGATTCTGCACAAAAAATTGAAATATATCAAAATATTGCATTATGCAAAAGCGAAGAAGATATACAAAATGTTGTAGACGAAATCATTGATAGATTTGGAAACATGCCTTCAGAATTAGAAAACTTACTTGATATAGCAAGAATAAAATATCTAGCAAAAGCACAATATATAAATAAAATTTTAAGTAGAAAAACAGCAGTAGTATTTACATTTGAACAAAGCAAATTCAATATAGATATACCAAAAATAGTTCAAAAATATAAAAATAAATTAAAATTCTCACCAGGTGTGAAACCTATGATTACACTGGAAATAGGAACAACTAATGAAAGACAAATATTAAATGATGTAACAGAATTTTTGAGACAGTTGGGACAGTCCTAATTTGTCTCATAATTTAATCGAATTTTGTCGAAAGAGTATATATAAAATTATTAAAACAAATTTCGACAAAAAACATGAGACAAATTTGGACTGTCCCAATTGTCTCAAAAGGGGGAAATATGCAAGTGATTTCAAGTAAAGATAATGAATTCATAAAACATATAAAAAAATTAAAAGATAAAAAATATAGAGATATGAACAAAGAATTCGTTATAGAAGGAATTAAATTAATAAGAGAAGCAATAGAAGAAAAAGCTGAAATAAAACAAATAATAATATGCGATAATTGTTTAGATTCAGACATAATTCCAAAAGAATTAATGTATGAAATTGCAAAGTATGAATGCGTGTATGTTACAGAAAGTATATTTAAAGTAATATCAGATGTAAATACACCACAAGGAATATTAGCTATAATAGGAAGAAATGCAGGGGAGGCTCAAATAGATTACATGCAAGATATAATAGTAGCTCTTGATGATATTCAAGATCCAGGGAATCTTGGAACAATTTTAAGGACAGTTGATAGTATTGGGTTGAATCAAATTTTAGTATCAAAAGGAACAGCTGATAGTTATAATCCAAAGGTAGTTCGTTCAACGATGGGAGCAATTTTTAGAGTTAAAATAATAGAATGTGAAGATTTAGAAAATACACTAAAAGAAGTAAAAAAACATAAGTTTAAATTAGTAGTAACATCACTGCAAACTGAAAAAAGCCTATATGATATTAATTTTGATAAAAAATTGATTGTTATAGGAAATGAGGCAAATGGAGTTGAACAAAAAATACAAGATTTAGCAGATGAGAAAATTAAAATACCAATGCTAGGAAAAACAGAAAGTTTAAATGCTTCTGTTGCAACAGGAATAGTTTTATATGAATATGTAAGGCAAAAAATAAAAAAATAAATTGATTTTTATCTATAAAGTAGAGGAAGTAAAATGAAAAATATTAAAGATTATAATTTAGAAGATTTAAAAAAAGAATTAGTAGAAATAGGAGAAAAGCCATTTAGAGCAGAGCAAATATTTAAATGGATTTATGAAGAGAAAGTAAAAGAGTTTGATGAAATGACAAACTTATCACTAGACTTAAGAAAAAAATTAAAAGAAAATTACACAATGTGTAATTATAATATCATCAGAAAACAAGAATCAAAAGATGGAACTATTAAATATCTATTTGATGTATTAGATGGTAATGCAATAGAAACAGTATTAATGAGCTATCATCATGGATACAGTATTTGTGTTTCTTCTCAAATTGGATGTAAAATGGGATGCAAATTTTGTGCATCAACAGGAATTAATTTTGTAAGAAGCTTAACATCAGGTGAAATTGTAGAACAAATTTTGGCAGTTGAGCAAGATACTGGTGTTAGAATTTCTAATGTTGTATTTATGGGAATAGGGGAACCATTAAATAATTATACAAATGTTGTAAACGCAATTAGAATTATAAACAATCCAAAAGGATTAAACATTGGAGCAAGACATATAAGCGTTTCAACAAGTGGCTTAGTACCAGGTATCTACAGATTAGCAGAGGAAAATATTCAATGTACTTTGTCTATTTCATTGCATGCAACAAATAATGAAAAAAGAAGTAGTATGATGCCTGTAAATAATGCTTTTCCAATTGAAGAATTGATGCAAGCATGCAAGGATTATATTGCAAAAACTAATCGAAGAATTTCTTTTGAGTATGCATTGGCTAAAGACAATAATGATAATCTTGAGGATGCTAAAGAATTGGTTAAGTTGTTGCATGGAATGTTATGCCATGTTAATTTGATTCCTATTAATAAAATTGAAAATGGTGCTTATTCTAAGTCTTCTAATGAAAATATTATGAAGTTTAGAGATTATTTGAATGACCATGGAATTGTTGCTACTATTAGAAGAGAACTTGGTTCTGATATTGATGCTGCATGTGGACAGTTGAGAAGAAAAAATTTGAAAGAAGATAAATAAAATGAACGAAGAAAATATTCAAAATTTAAAAGATACTATTATAGATAATATTAAAGAAAAAAACGAAAATATAAATATTCTAGTGAAAAATGTAACAGAAGAAAAAGTTGTTCTTAAGTATAATGAAACAGACACTTTTATTTCTGCTAGTATAATAAAAATTCCAATTATGTTAGCAATTCTAAATGAAATTGCTAATGATACTTTGAAATTGGATACTACTATAAAAATTCAAAATGAAGATATATTAATTGATAACGAATGTTTAAAAAAAGATAAATTAGAATATAAAATTTATGATTTAATGATGTGGATGATTACCAAATCTTGTAATTCTTCTACAAATATTTTAATTAAATATTTGGGGTTTGACAAAATAAATATTGTAAAGAAATAGGATTAAATGCTACAAAAATAGAAAGATACATGCTTGACGAAAACGCTATAAAAAATGGAAAAGATAATTATACATCTTTAAATGATATGTATAGATGTTTTGATTTGATTGTAAATAAAAAAATTCTAACAAGTGAACTTTGTGATTTGGCTTTATACTATTTATATAATCAAAAAGTTAATAATCAAATACCAAGATATATTAAAGGGGTAAAGTTTGCTCATAAAACAGGAGCACTAGATTATTTAAATAGTGATGTTGGAATTTTTGAAGTAAATGAGCGAATATATTTTATTGGAATTTCAGTATATAATACTCCAAAGAAAGAGGGAGATAGAAAAATAGTTGGGAAACTATCAAAAATAATATATAATTATATAAATATAAAAAACGGGATTTGATGTGGTGGCCCCATAATCCCGTTTTTTTCTATAATATAATACAAATCAATCCGCCAGAACCCTCATTAACAATACGTTCCAAAGTTTCTTGAAGTTTCAATTGAGCATCTTCTGGCATCTTAGAAAGTTTAGTCTGTAAGCCCTCGTTAACAAGCTCGTGTAAACTTCTTCCAAAAATATTAGATTCCCAAATTTTCTTAGGGTCATCCTCAAAGCCAGAAAGCAAGTAATTTACAAGTTCTTCAGATTGTTTTTCAGAACCAACAATTGGAGAGACCTCAGTAGTTACATTAGTTTTAATCATGTGTATACTAGGAGCAGTAGCTTTTAATTTAACACCAAATCTAGAACCTTGTTTAACCATTTCGGGCTCATCAAGAACTAAATCGTCAATTGAAGGAGTAACAATTCCATAACCTTTTGCATTTACTTCTTCCAAAGCATAAGCAATTTTATCGTACTTTTTCTTAGCAACAGAAAGTTCGGAAATTATACCAAATAAATCACCTTCATTTTCAACAGTTACACCAGTAATTTCTGATAAAACTTTATAAAATAATTCCTCTTTTACATCAATTTGAACCTTAACATTTCCAGAACCTAATTCAATATTTGTAATGCTAGTTCTTGATATTATCTCAGTTTGACTAATCTTTTTAGTACAATTTGGAATATCTTTCAATACATTAATATTCTCAAAAGCTTCCTTAATCTCATTGAATAACTCTGTTTTTATAGGATGATTAAAATCTAAACCATCAATCCAACGTGGAAATTTAATTGCAATCTTTTGTGCTGGAAATTCATATAAAATTTTAGAAAACATCGTATTGATGTCATTTATATTTAGATTAGTACAATTTATAGGCATTACACTTGTATTATATTTATCTGTCAACTTTTGAGCCAATTCTTGAGTATAGTCAGAAGATGGATTTTCGGAGTTTAACAAAATTATAAATGGTTTATTTAAAGCTTTTAATTCAGAAACAACACGTTCCTCAGCCTTTATATAATCTTCCCTTGGTATATCAGTAACAGTTCCATCAGTTGTAACTAAAATACCAATTGTTGAATGTTCTTCAATTACTTTTTTAGTACCAATTTCAGCAGCTGTTTCAAATGGAATCTCTTCATCAGACCAAGGCGTTTTTACCATTCTAGGCATATCATCTTCCAAGTATCCAAGACTATTTTCAACCAAATAACCAACGCAATCAACTAAACGAGTTTTGAATTTTAAATTATTATCTAAAGTAATTTCAATAGCCTCATTTGGAACAAATTTGGGTTCAGTTGTCATTATAGTTCTACCACCAGCACTTTGAGGCAATTCATCTTTTGCTCTTTCTTTTTTGTATTCATTATCAATATTTGGAATTACAAGTAAATCCATAAAATTCTTAATAAAAGTAGATTTACCAGTACGAACAGGACCCACAACCCCAACATAAATGTCACCATCAGTTCTTTTTGCTATGTCCTGATATAAATTTGAACTTTCCATCTATATACCTCCCTTTAAAAATTACAATGTTAATTCAATTTAAATGTTTGTACCACATAACTTTAATTAATTTATATTGCGTATTTTAAATGGATATGACAAGTTTTTAAAAAAAATTGCCAAAATTATAAAAGTGTGTTAAAATGACAACATATAAATTTGTATATAAGAACAAAAAATAATAATATGAATAAAATATAATATCAAATATAATGATTTATTATTTATTAAATTAATGATGTTATTTGTTTTCTAGACTAATAAAATCTAAGATAAATAATAAAGGAAGGATGTAACCGATGGATAAAAATGAAGATGTAATACAGTTGCTAAAAATGTACAATCAAGAACATATAATAAAACTATTATATAAATTAGAAGAAAAGCAAAAAGAAGAATTAATAGAACAAATAAACAATATAGATTTTCACCAAATAATGGAACTATATGATAATACAAAAAGAAAAATAGAAATAAAAGAAAATAAAATAGAAGCTATAGAATATTTAGATAAGGAAAAACTAACCAAAAATGAAAAAGAAAAATTTGATGAGTTAGGAGAAAAAACAATCATCAGTGGACAATATGCAGTTGTTACAATGGCTGGTGGGCAAGGTACAAGACTTGGACATACAGGACCTAAAGGAACATTTAAATTAGATGTTTATGGAAAAGGAAAATATTTATTTGAAATTTTAGCTGAAAATTTGAAAGAAGCAAACAAAAAATATAATACAAGTATTCCTTGGTACATAATGACAAGTAGAGAGAACAATGACCAAACACAAGAATTCCTTGAAAAAAATAATTATTTTGGATATGATAAAAATAATGTAATGTTATTTGAACAAGGTGAATTACCATTAGTAAATATAGAAGGAAAAATGCTTATAGGAAAAGATTTAAAAATAAAAGAAGCATCTGATGGAAATGGTGGAGTATTTGCATCACTAAGAAAAACAGGAATGCTTTCAGATATGAAAGAAAGAGGGATTAAGTGGATATTTATAGGTGGAGTTGATAATGCTATTTTAAAAATGGCGGATGTTACTTTACTTGGAATGGCAATAGATAAAAATGTACAAATTGCATCAAAATCAGTTGTAAAGGCAAATCCACATGAGAGAGTAGGAGTATTTTGTAAAATGAATGGGCATCCAAAAGTTATAGAATATTCTGAATTACCCGAAAAGATGGCTGAAGAAGTTGACAGCAATGGAGAACTTAAATATGGTGAATCACATATAATGTGCAATTTATTTACAATTGAAGCAATTGAAAAAATAAGTAAAGAACCATTAATATATCACAGTGCTTTTAAGAAAAATTCTTATATAGATGAAGATGGGCAAGAGATTATACCAACAGAACCTAATTCTTATAAATTTGAAGCATTTATATTTGATAGTTTTGAATTGTTTGATGATATTGCAATTCTTAGAGGTAAGAGAGAGGATGATTTTGCTCCTGTTAAAAATAAAGAGGGTGTAGATAGTCCTAAAACAGCTAAAGAATTATATGAAAAATATTGGGAAAGACAAAAATAAACAAATATGAACCAACGGGGACGTTCTTAAATTCATTTAAGAACGTCCCCGTTAGTTTAATCATTTTTCCTACATTGTTTGATTTCCTGGTAAGAAATAATCAATAACACCATAAATCAAAGCACCAATTATAGCAGCAATCCATGATATAGAATATCCAGCTACAAAAAACTGAGTTACATATAAAGTAATAGCGGCTAATGCAAAACCTACAAAGCCTTTACCGAATGGGCTTGCATGTAAACCTGTAAACTTAGTAACTAAATAATCTATAACTGTTAAAACAACAGCAGCTATAACTAAAGTCCAAATATTATTAATTGTAAATCCAGGTGTAAAAAATGCAGTAATAGCTAAAACGACAGCGGCAGCAATTAATCTTCCGACTATTTGCCATACTGTAGAACTACCATTTTCACTTCTTGTTTGTGAATTTGACATATAGAAAACCTCCTTAGATTTCAAAAATTTTAATGTAAAATTAAATTTGTTTTTCAAGGCTCTAAAATTATTATTCACGAATTTAAAAATAATATTCACAAATATGAGTATAAAAAAGTTAATTTTTGTAAAAAATAAAATAAAAAATTAATTTAAAGAGGTTTATATAATGTTAATTACTTTTTTTAGATCAATATTAATATACATATTTGTTTTAGTTGTTATGAGATTAATGGGAAAAAGAGAAATAGGACAACTTCAGCCATTTGAACTTGCAATAGCAATTATGATAGCAGACTTAGCATCAATTCCAATGACAGACCCTGGAATCCCAATATCAAATGGAATAATATCCATACTTGGACTATTAGTAATGCACCTAATAATATCTATAATAAATATGAAAAGCATGAAAGCAAGAGAAATTATATGTGGAAGGCCAACTATTTTGATATATCGAGGAAAAATTGATGAAAAGGCGTTAAAAAGAGAAAGATTTACAATAAATGAATTAGAAGAAAGACTTAGAGGAAATAATGTTACAAGCTTAGGAGATGTAGAATACGCAATTTTAGAAACAAGTGGACAAGTTACAGTAATACAAAAACCAGAAAAAAGAAATACAATACCAGAAGATTTTAATATAGTTCCTGAATATGAAGGAATTCCATATGATTTAGTTATTGATGGAAAAATAATGGATGATAATTTAAAAGCTTTAGGTAAAAACAGAGAGTGGTTAAAAAAACAAGTAGAAAAATTTAAAATAAAACCAGAAGAAGCTCTTGTTGTTACTTATGATGGAAAAGGACAAATTTTCTGCCAAAAGAAAGAAAATTAGGAGGAATTTATGACCAAGGAATTAATAATTTCTATAATAATTGTAGTTCTAATTTTTATAGGGAACACTATTACTGAAAATTATACACAAGAATCTATTGATGAAACAACAAAAAATTTAGCAATATTAAGAGAAGAGATAATAAAGAATGAAAATGAAATAGATGTAGATGCTTCTATACAAAAAATGGAAGAGATAAATAAGAATTGGGATAATAGATGTGAAAAATTAGCATATTATATTGAACATGATGAGTTGGAAAAAGTCAAAACAGAGCTAACAGGACTAAAAGGATATATTGAAAAAGAAGAATATTCAGAAGCAGTTCCAGAATTAGATAGAAGTGTGTATATTTTGGAACATACTAAAGATAAAACAGCTTTAAATTTGAAAAATATATTTTAAAATAAATTTAAAAAATAGGAATTTGGGCCCGTCCCCAATTCCTATTTTAAACTTTCACTAACTTTAGCATACTTTTTAAGTTTTTCATAAACAAGATAATTAACAGTACCAGCAGGAAAATGACCATTTTTGTCCTTCTTACCAGCAGGAACACCAGTCAAAACCTCGATACCTTCCTCAATTGTAGAAACTGCATAAACATGGAATAATCCCTTTTTAACAGCAGAAACAATTTCATCAGAAAGTTGTAAATTATCAACATTTTGAACAGGAATCATAACAC
>CAYQBQ010000015.1:9228-14152 GCA_964415805.1 uncultured Clostridium sp. | reverse complement strand
CTAAAAATTCAAAAAAAAGTTTTAATTGTTTCTCCATTTTCCCCTACCCCTATATCAAAATATTCTATTTACATAAATTATGTATATGTTATATCAAACTATTTAAAAAAAGTAAATAGATTTTAAAAATATTTTATAATTTTTTTTAAAATATTGGTAGAAATTAATATTTCTATAACTGATGCTATACATAAAAGTGCTAACATAATAGATGAAAAAATTGTATGTCTAAGTACTTCTATTTTTATATTATCTTTGTTTCTATCTTTTACTATTGATTTATATAGTTTAAATCCGGCTTACACCAATTGCTATAATAGCTGGAATAAATATAATGTTTTGCAATAATAGTGTTATCAATATAAAAGAGATTCCCTTTCCTATTCCCATTGCCTCTATTATTGATGCTATTGTATACCCTAGGCAAAATCCTCTATATAATATTATTCCGAAAACGATAGGTATTCCGTATCACTGTTGTTCCAAAAAACCACAGTGTTACAGCTAGAATAATATTTTCTATTATTGTTGTTTTTAATAATTGCATATTGTCTATTTTTTCTACATTTTTTATTTTTTCTAAAAAACTATTTATATATGATGTTATTTCTGATATTTGTGTTTCTTGTGTATTATTTATAAACATTACACCTAAAAAAATTCCAACTAGAAATATTAATGTTATTAAAATATATTCTTTACTGTTGTTCGCTACATGATTATAAATTGTATTTTTTATATTTAATCGTTTGTTTTTTTTCATAATAATCTCCTTATCTCTTCACTTGTTTATACATAATGTGTATTCGATAAGGATTTTTTTAGAACTTTAATTTATATGATTTATATTATTAACGTACTCAAAGTTCATTTTATTTTTATCTCTTTTATGTTCATATTTATCTATTGATAATATGTTACTTTCATAAATTTCTACTGTATTTGATTTGTTTCTTATTTTATTTAAATACGAATTATTATAATTTAGATTATCTTCTAAATCTTTTTGATTTCCTATTGCTTTTATTATATATGGAGCTGAAATTGGTACACTATTTATCAAAACGTATGTATCACTTATATCCATAATATCTGTTAAATTTGTAATTCTATTTTCATTTATTGATATTGCTTTTGCTCCACCTACTCTTAAATCATTTATTATCTGTAAAAAAGATACAGCTGTTAGCTTTGAATTATCTTCATAAACTACAATTTTAAGTCCTTGTCCTTGCATTTTACTTTTTCCTATAATTTGATTAGATGTTTTTAATTTTCCTCTTTTGGTTTTATTATTCGCATAATTAAGTAATTTTGAATTATTAGTTTTTAAAATTTCTATACTTTCACTTTTTTCTATCTCAATTTCTAATCCATCTTTTTTAAGTACACTTAAATAGCCTTTATTTCTGGTAAGTGCCCCATATATTGTGTCTATATTTCCTATCGCTTTTACAGTAAATGGATTTCCTATTTTTTCTCCATCTATTAAGATGACAGAGCCATCGCAGTACAAATAACTCTGATTTGTAATTCTTATATCATTTACAGATATTGCTTGACTTCCGGCATTCTTCAGTTCGTCTAATAAAATAATTAAGTCTTCCTGATGTATTAAATCTTTTCCATCTAATATTTTTATAATTATCCCTTCTCCCGTAACATCAGTAATTCCCATTAATATTTCATTATTTAATATTTCTTCATCTAAATTATTTTTTTTGAATATTGTTTCATAAAGTATTTTAAAGTTTTGATTTATATCATTAGAAAATTTAACTATAATAAAAATTTCTAATAATATAATCATTAATATTATCAAAAATAGCTGAAGTCTATTAATTTTTATATTTTTCTTCATATATATTTAATTCCTTTTTTCGATTATTTATATACTAGATTAAAATAACTCATACATTATTAAATATAAAGTTATATGATTTTTCCGTAGTTTCCTCCACCTCCGGATTGAACTTTTGCATTTCCTGTTCTTGCATTTTCAATAGAGTTAGCAACTTTTTCTCCTACAACAGCTTCTATATCATCTTTAGATAATTTATGTAATATATTCATTTCTGTCTCAAATGTCCCCAGTAATTTTTCAATTGTTTTTCCACCAACTCCTGGAATAAATCCAAGTGGTACTTGATATATATATGGTGGTCTATTTTCTGGACTTTTAGTTTCTTTTTTATCTTTAATTAATTCGATTCTATCAAAAACTCCAAATGTAACTTTATTACTTCCACAATGTGGACAGATTTCAACAGGTTCCTTTGTTTCAATAGTTTTATTGCAATTATCACAATATGTTCTATGGTATTTTCCAAGTTTTGGGTCTAATCCATAATTCGCAATTATTCTTCTTCCATCTTCATTTTTTAGTGCTTTTACTACTTCTTTAAATGATATATCTTCTACTTGCATTTTGTTGTATTCTCTTGCGATTTTCGGTAATGAATGAGCATCAGAATTTGTTACAAAAGTCTTATTTTCCAATTCTGATATTTCATCTGCTAAAAATGTATCCGAACTTAGGCCTAATTCAACTGCAAATATTTTGTTATATTTTTCTTTAAATATATTTTCTAGTCTATCCGTGCAATTTCCATAATAACTTTTAAATGGTGTAAATATGTGTGCTGGTATTAATATTCCATTGTATTTTTCTACAATATCAATTAATTCATATCCTGATATGTCTGACCTTTGTGTACTTAACGTTATGTTTTTTATATGATGGCTCATTTCGTTTGAAAATGCTTTTATGTCTTTTAAATGTGGAAAAAAACATACATTGTGGGCTGCCCCGCATTTTCCATTTCTTCCTTTTTCTGATGTTTCTACTTCACTTCCTAGAAGTATGCACACTTTGTCCTTGTATATAATTCCTCCATCTTCTAACTCATATGCTTCACCTGTTCTTAAAAAGTTTTCTATATCTTCAATTACATATGGTGATGCACAGTCTATGATTCCTACTATGTTTATTCCTTTTCTTTCTGCACATTCTTTTGCTATGTTAGCAAAATTCAAACTTCTTGCTGCTGTTATTTTTATTGGTTTTCCGTTTTCTGATCTTCCTATGTGTACATGTAAATCTGCAAATACTTCATACATTTTCTATTCCTCTTTCCTTTATAAAAAGACGATAAACAAAATCGTCTTTTTTATATTTCTAAAATATTTTCTTTTTATTCTCTTATATATTCGTCACAAGTTGCTTTAGTAAACATTGGTATTTTTTCTTTTAATTTTATTTTATCATCTACTATTTTTTCATATCTAGGTAGTAGTATTCCTATTAATTTGCTTGTTGAATTTTCGCTACATATCTTTTCTAATGATTCAAATGATTTCATTAAAACGGTTCCTACTTTTTCTTGTGCTTCCATTATACTTCTACCTCCTGCATTTCTTTTACGAATTCTTTAAATTGTTCAATATATATATTTTTCTTGTTTTTTAAATTTTCTTCTAATTGTATTATTGCGTTTTCTGGTGTAAATCCCGCTCTTTCTGGTCTATCTAAAAGCATTCCTCCAAAATTATCTACTAATTCTAAAATATCACTTTCTGGCTCTCTAGGTTCACTTCCACTATATCTATTTACTTCTTCACAAATTTTACAAAATCTTTCATCAAATCCTAATGTTGATAAAAATTCTGCTCCTTTTTTTGCAAAAGTATGTAAGCTGTCTAAACTTTGTGGTCCATCTACTTTTTTACAATTACATAAAAGACATGCTGTTAAAACTAAATTTTCATCTATATCTATATGTGAATATTCTATAAACATCCTTGCAATTTCTGTCTTAAAAATAACTGTGTTATTGAAAAAGATTGTAGACTGTCTTTTTTCTTTCATTAATCTTTGCAATCTATTTAAAATATCCATTTTATTTATTAAATTAGGCTCATTTAATATATAGTCGGCGAATGTTTCCATTTTATCCCCCTTAGATTAATCATACTTATTTTAAGTATAATTTAAACTCATGTATTTTGCAATATTTTTCTTAAATGTAATAAAAATGTAATATGTATGTAATATTATATTGACTTTATAGCATTTCTTGCAAGTTCATCACACCTATTATTAAATTCATTATCAGCATGTCCTTTTACCTTAATAAATTTAACTTTATGTATTTTAGTTAAATTATAAATTTCTTGCCATATTTCTTTATTTTTTACTGGTTTTTTATCTGATGTCTGCCAATTATTTTTTTGCCAATTGTAAATCCAACCTTGTGAAAAACCATTAACCAAATATGCACTATCACTATATAATTCTACTTCACATGGAAATTTAAGCATTTTTAGTCCCTCTAGAGCTGCAGTTAGTTCCATTACATTATTTGTTGTATTATTTTTTGCTCCTGATATTTCTTTTTTTGTATTTTTGTACATTAAGATTGTTCCCCATCCTCCTGGTCCTGGATTCCCTGAACAGGCTCCATCTGTATATATAATGACTTTTTCCATACATACACCTTCCTTGTTTTTTGTTATATTTTATGTTATTATATCAATATAATAAATTTTTAACAAGTATTTAATTGAAAGAAGGTATTATTTATGAGCAAAGTTTTAGGAATAATTGCAGAATATAATCCATTTCATAATGGCCATTTATATCATCTAGAAAATTCTAAAAAGATAACCGGTTGTGACTACACTGTTGCTATAATTAGTGGGAATTTTACACAACGTGGTTCAACTTCTATTGTTGATAAATGGTCTAAAACTAAAATGGCTTTAAAAAACGGTATTGATTTAGTTATAGAATTACCCGTTTTGTATTCAATTTCAAGTGCAGAAAATTTTGCAGACGGTTCTATTAAAATTTTAGATTCTTTAGGAATTGTTGATTATCTTTCATTGGAGCCGAAACTTCTGATATTGAAACCTTAAAGAATAT